>CAYGZI010000117.1:0-12117 GCA_964354245.1 uncultured Planctomycetaceae bacterium | reverse complement strand
AGTTCTTGAAGATACACGAGGCGGCGGAATACCTGGGGGTGTGCCGCAACACCCTTCGCAACTGGTGCCGTCAGGGCAAAATCCCAGAATTCCGGCATCCGGTGAACAATTACCGCCTGTTCCGGGCGAGCGATCTCGACCAACTGCTGCGGGGAACCGAACAGGCCGTCAACAACATAGACCATGAACGGCTGCCGCGTCAGCCGCGGTGAGCAACCGGTTTGCCCAGCCGACAACCATCGGCACCCGAAATCCAGCGAAAGGGAAGTAATGCAGTCGTTGAAATTGAGACCCGAGTTTCTGGCCAAACACATGCGGGCAACCGCAATCGAGCTGTGCAACCGGCAGAACTCGGGCTGGGCACAGCGAAGCGACCCGACCGAGCTACTGGAGATCACGTATCCGACGGCCGACGTGCAGCAGGCGTTGGAAGCTGTCTCTACCGCCGCCGCTGGCCGGCCAGTCGTGTTCATTGGTCAGCGTGGACGCGGCAAGTCTCACATCATGGCCCTGCTACACCACGCCTTTCTGAAACCAACAGCGGTCGAAGGCTGGGCTACTGGCTGGAGCAGCCGCATACAGTCGGCCCGGTTGCAGGGGTTGGCATTGCAGCGAGGTTTCCATCCGATTTCGGAGACTATGTCCAATCAGGAATACGCCTGCCTATGGGACGTAATCTTCGAGCGCCATCCCAAAGGCCCGTACTACCGCGGGCGATTCGAGCAGTCGGGCACGATGGTTCCCTCCAACTCCTTGCTTCAGGACTTGTTCAACGAGCAGCATACGGCCCTGATCCTTGACGAACTCCAGACGTGGTTTGACGGACTACAAGATGACCCGAGCGACCACGGCCCCAAGCGGCGTCAGTGGGCTTTCAATTTCATCCAGAATCTTTCCGAACTTGCCCAAGACCGCCCCGATTTGCTGTGCCTGATCGTGTCGGTTCGAGACAGCACCACCGAGGCTTACCGACAGATTCACCGCATCGGGCCGACGCTGATCGACTTCAAAGGCGAAACCGCACGAGAAGACCGCAAGCGACTCCTCTTACACCGGCTCTTCCAGAACCGCGACAACTTCGCCGATGCCGAGATCGATCGCATCGTCGATGTTTACGCCTCTGAACGCAACCGGCTGTTGTTCTCCGACAAGACCGATGCCGACAAGGCCCGCTTACGTCAGGACGTTGTTTCATGCTGGCCGTTCGCACCCGAGCTTCTGAACCTGCTCGAAGACAACATCCTTATGGCCGATGCTGCCCAGAACAACCGCGACTTGATTCGCATCCTTGCGGAGGTGTTCCGTGAGCGCGATGGCAACGCACCCTTGGTCACGCCAGCCGACTTTTCGATTGAAAGCGATTCATGCGGCGTGACTTCGCTCTTGGATTCTCTGACCGCAAGCGCCGACCAGGAGCAACTCCGCCAAAAAGCCCTTCGGAACCTCCAGGCGATCCGAGACGCGAATATCGCCGCCCCTCACGCCCTTGGCGTGGTCAGCGCCCTTTGGATTCGGTCGCTCTCGGCAACACACGATGCCGGCGGCACCCGGCAAGAGGTGCAGCTTGACGTGACGGGCGCTACCCAAGTTGACGACAACAGCTTCACCGCCGAGCTTACCGAGATCGTCGATAACAGTTTCAACATTCACGACGTCGGCACGACCGAGAAGCGATACTGCTTCAAGCTGCCCGTGAATCCCGTGTCGAAGGTCAAGGCGTGGGCACGCAATGACCGCTCGTTTGAGCCCGAGACGGCCGCACCGCCGGGGCTCCTGCCGGTCCGCAAGGACCAAGAGTACCTTCGCACAGTGCTCAACTACCTGTTGAAGTCACCCGAATCCACCAGCGAGCAACCGTGTGTGCCGATTGTGCTCGACCCCAACTGGGAAAAGGCCCCGTGGGCGAATATGCACCTTCAGACCGATCACCCGTCGAAATGGGAACAACGCGGCGACCCCGTGCTCGTGGTCTTGCCGATCGCTCCGGCAGATGCTCCCAAGGCTCTTGGCCCTTGGCTTGTCGATCACGTGCCGGTCAACCGCAACATGGTCCGCTTTCTGCTTCCCAAGGACAGCCTGCGGAACATCTACGACGACCGCGACCTGATTATCGCCGCCCGCTGCGCAATGCTCGCCAAGGAGTGGGGCGACTCCGAATCGCAGTATGAAACCCTGTACAAGCGGCGTTTCTATCCCGAATTGACGGGCAAGCTGAAGGAACGTTTCGACCGCTACGCCATTCTCCACGTTTGGGACTTCCAGAATCCGGCCCAATGCACCTTCCACGTCGAAAACCACCGGGCTTCCGGCGGCGGCATTCCGGCGGCCGTCGAGAAGCACATCCGCGAGAACTTCTTCGCCCCCGAGGATTTCGAGACGTTCATCGTTGACGCGGCCGGCCGCGGCGAAACGATGAAGCAGGTCTTGGCCCGGCTGCGGGGCGAACCGCTGCCGGGAAAGGAAGCGATTCCCTGCTTAGGCGAATCCGAAGTTCAGGAAGAATTGCTTAATGTGGCCGCCCGCGACAAGATCGCCTTGAACGTCGGCGGTACTTGGTACTATCGCGATCCCGGCGAATCCGAGGACGCGGCGCTCCATCGCTTGCGTCAGAAAGCATGGCGCACCGGGCATGACTTCCACATGATCCGGCTGGGTTTGCCCAGCCAAATGGGAACTGGCGGCGTGACGGTTATACCCCCGGTTGTTGCCCCACCCGGCCAACCGCCGGCCGCACCGGGTATCGGAACCGCCGGCCAGGCGTCACCGCCCACAGGCCAGCCGATTGCTCAACCATCCGGCCAGACGCCGACAGCAGCCGAGCCGTCTGCTCAGCCCGCGGCCCCGGCCATCCCGGTCATCCGCAAGTCGATGGGAGCCAAAACGGGCATCAACCTGTTAGGCGACCTGGAAATGTGGGCTTATCCCGACAACCAACGGATTACGCAGGCTGCGTTGACGATCAACGACCTTTCGGTCAAGGAACTACGCGACCTTTGCACTCGCCTGCCGGCCAAAATCCGAGCCGAGTTGCAGATCACTCTGCCGCCCGAAGGAGACCAACCCTGATGAGTGCCAGTCCCCAAGCAACCGCCGCCGAAACGTGGGTGGACCTGATTTTGGGCACAGTCGATCCGGCCGAAACCTGGACGGCCATCTTCGCCCGGCTGCGCGAATTGTCCCTGTCCAACCCTGGGGCCGCCGCACTACACCGCGAAACGATTGTCCCCGACCGACTGTTGGCCGAAACTGCATGGGATCTCTGGCAGCAATTCCCCCGCTGCGCCCCGACTGTCATCGGTGAACTCAAGCAATTCTGGATCAGTGCGGCCGGCGTAGGCACGGCGGTATTGGTCCTGGACGGTCTTTCGCTTTGCGAACTCCCGTTGATCGTTGCGGCAGGGCAACAGCGTGGGCTTTCGCCCGTTCGCGTTGAGGTTCGCGGAGCCGAGGTTCCCACCGAGACCGACCGGTTTGCAGAAGCACTTGGTCTGTCGAGCCGCTCAAAGCTCTACAACAACCAGGCCCCCGGAACATTCGTCTTTGCCGGGCCGGATGTATTCACCGACTTGCTCGACTCCCCGTTTGCCGATTGTGTCGGAGCTATTCCCACCAACCCGCGGCTGTTTGTCTGGCACAAGTGGCCCGATGAGCCGCTGATTCACTTGCACGAAGATAAGAAGGACGGGCCTGCGATCGTTGCCGCACAGACGAAGACTGAACTGAGCGGCGATGGCTTTTGGAAACTGGTAGATCGGCTTCGCCAGGGCAGGCGATTGGTAATCACGGGGGACCACGGCTACGCCGACGCCAACACCTTCTCCAATGAAGAGAAGAACGAGGAGACGGTCAAGCTGTTGCGGTCCTTTTTCGGGGCTGCCCGGTGCGCCAAGGAAGACCCGGCCAAGCCTTGGCCGCGACAGCACTTGCCCCCGCTGGTCTGTCGGCACAATGGTTGGCTGGTTGTCATGGGCCAGCGCAAATGGGCGGTCCAGGGCGGTTTTCCCAATCTGTGTCACCGCGGCTTGTCGCTACTGGAAGCAGCGGTCCCGTTCATCGAATATCCACCCAAGTAGAAATTGGCGTCTCCGCACCTTGGCGTGAGACCAAAGATAAACATGGCCAAAAAACAAGCTGACCCGAACCAGATACCTCTTCCCGGCGTCGAACTCGACGACCAGAGGAAGCTCGACTTCGCCGAACCCGGCGGCGTGAAGAAGCCCCGCAAGTCGAACGGGAAGGCCGACGGCGAAGTTGACCACTTGCCGCCGAATCTGGCCAAAGCGGTGAAGGTCAAGGTGCCGGATTTCAGCAATCCTAAGCGGCCGAAGACTTGCCTGGAGGTCGATTTTCCCCTTGTGCCGATCAATGCCCTCTCGGCTTTGGAGGGAAACGCCGGCAAGCCGATCTACCAGATGAGCAAGTGGTGGGCACGTCGGCGGAGTTGCGTGTTCCGGGCCATGCTGATTGCAGCCGCGATGGAAGCCCCGGTGCGGAGGAACCCGGACGGTTCGCCCGTCCTGAACGACCAGGGCCAACCGATTCCCGATGAGACCGAAGCCGCCAAGGCCGTCTGGGACGTGTACTACGCCAACCACCAGGCCGCCGAGAACTTCAAGCACCTCAAGGTGCTCGACTGCTTCATGGGCGGGGGCACGACGCTGGTCGAAGGTTCCCGGCTTGGATTCCAGGTTTCCGGCGTGGACCTTAACCCGGTTGCGTGGTTTGTCGTCAAGAACGAACTGGCCTGTACCGACCCGGCCGAGGTCAAGCGATTCTTTGACCAGATCGAAGCTGAGGTCAAGCCGGTCATTCAGCCGTTCTACGTCACCGACTGCCCTCGCGGACACACGGGCAAGTGGTATGAAATCGCCGCGAGAGAGGGCAGCGATAAGTCCTCCCCTCGCCCGCTTGCGGGAGAGGGGCCGGGGGTGAGGGAGGCCGGCGATTCGGGCAGCCCTCACCCTAACCCTCTCCCAAAGGGAGAGGGGACCATTTCTCCCCTCGCCCGTTCCGTGGGACAGGGCCAGGGTGAGGGCGACCGGCCCATGCCGGACAACTTCGATCCGCTCAATCTGCCGCCCGAGGAACGGAAGAAGTACCGCTACGAAGGCCCCGAGGTCATCTACACGTTTTGGGCCAAACACGGCCCGTGCAGCAAGCCGGGTTGCGGACACCGCACGCCCGTCTTCCGTTCCCCGGTGATCGCCGAGAAGACACTGGGCGTGAAATACATCGAGCTGACCTGCAAGTCGTGCAAGACCGTCTTCCATGCCGAGATGGGCGATGCCCGGATGGCCCCGGGCGCGGAGCACATCGTATTGCCCAACGAGAAGCAGTTCACCGCTCTCTCCCAACCTTTCGCCCAGCGGCTGCTGGAGTACGCTGAAGGAAACAAGGGCGACAAGCAGTTTCGGGCGGCCGAGCTTTCCGAGATGGTGGACAAGGAACCCGGCCTGCATTGTCCCGGGTGCGGTCAATTCGCCGGGCAGTTTCTTCGCGACGTGCTAGCCTCACACCGCCGAGCCGCCCGGGCCGCCGACATCGACAAGAAGCACCTCAAGATTCAGCCGGCCCGCAACAGCATGAAGCCGGTGTACTGCTATCTCCTGATTCATCCCGACTGGCTGAAAGGCTCACCCGGCGCAATGGATGGCCAGGAGTTGGGCGGCTACAGCGATGCACCCGTGGAAGCCACAGCCCGCTGGTATGAGGAACGGCTTAAGAATCTCCGACTCATCGAAGTGCGCGGACGAATCAAGCTGACGGAGGATATGTCTGACCACGACGTGGTAGCCAATTCGGTGACCGAGGGTGATCAGATCGCCGGTTCTGAGAATCCCTCGGCTCCAGAACAGATTGATGCAGAGGCCGAGGATCGCAAACAGTATGGCCCGCCGCATTTCATGCGGCTCTTGAACGGTCTGGTGATGGACACCCGCAAGGGCAATTTCGTCAAGAAGGCCACGATTGCCTGCCAATCTTGCGGCCATCCGGATGGCATCATTGATGCCCTGCGTCAGGTGAAACATAGCGCTCCGACTATGCCTTACACGTTGCAGTGCTTCTGTCCTAAGTGTAAGGAAGCAGGCACGATTTACGATGGACGATTCTTTGCTGCTCCAAGCGCGGCTGACGTTCGTCGCCTTGTTGCCGCTAGTGGCACATGGGAAGAGGCAAAACTTAGCGCACTGGCCGGCTACTGGCCGACTGAGGAGATTCCCTATGGTTGGCAGACACACTACTGGAGTATCCCCGACCACGGTTATACCCATTGGTATCGGATGTTCAATTCCCGGCAGCTTCTCGTGCATGCACACCTTCTCCGATTTATTGCGACAGGCGGAACGGCCAATCAGGAGACTCGGGAGCAGGCGCTCGGTGCATTTCAGCAGTATCTGAGAAACCAGTGCATGTTCGCGTTCTGGAATATCCAGGCAGACAAGTTGGAACCCCACTTTGCGAATAACAACTACGTCGCAAAGCAACAGGTTGTTGAGAACTCTGTGTTTCCCGAACTCGGCCGGGGAAATTGGCAATCCTGCATCGAGAAAATCACCGAAGGAATCGTTTGGGCAAATGCGCCTTGGGAACCGTTTCTTCAAGACGGTGCGGAATCGGCGAAGAGCAGTAAACTTGTGCTAGGCGATCCTGTTCAGCCTGCGCAAGTTACCATTCAGTGTGGTTCTTCCAGCGACCTGTCCATCTGTACCGACCGCTCGTTCGACTTGGTTATCACCGATCCACCGTTCGGCGACAACTTCATCTATTCGGAGATGGCCAACTTCTTTTACGCCTGGCTGCGGTTGCCCTTGTCGCAGTGGCATCCCAGCGTCTTTAGCAGCAAGGCATCGCCCTTCGCGCAGGAAGCTGTTACCAACGTAGCGCACCATAAAGAAGATGCGAACGATTTCTACAAGACGATGCTCGCGGCCTGTTGGGCCGAGTGCGCGAGAGTGATGAAGGATGGCGGCCTGTTGGCCTTCACGTTCCATCACAGCGACGACAGCCAGTGGGTGATTGTACTAGAGAGCCTATTTGAGGCTGGTTTCTTCCTGGAGCAGGCTTACCCGATCACCAGCGACGAATCGAAGGGAGAGAACGCTGCCTTCGGGTCGAAAAGGATCGAGTACGATATCATCCACGTCTGCCGCAAGCGGCTTGAGCAACCCACGCCGGTAAGCTGGCCGAAAATGCGGCAATGGGTAAAGGCCGAGTTGAAGCGGTTGCGCCGGCTGCTGGAATCCTACAAGGCCCGCGAGCTTTCCGACGCCGACATCCGCGTGATCCTTCGCGGCAAGGCCCTTGAGTTCTACAGCCGCCACTACGGCCAGGTCTTCACGTCGGAAAACGAGCCACTATCGATCCGGGACGCCCTGCTGGGCATCAATCAGTTGCTCGACGAAGATTCCGGCCAACCCGGCGAACGGCCGCCGAGCGTCGTTCAGCCAATGGCCTACCAGTTCCTACGGCTGTTCGGATACCATCAGTCGCTCAGCCGCGACGAGGTTGGAAAGAGCCTGCGCGGCACGGGTATTGTGCAACGGGAACTTGAACAACGTGGCTGGATCGAGGAACAGGATAAGGTCGTTTACCGGATACCGATTCCCGAGCGCTTTACCAAGGCCCGGCAGCGTCCCCGGAAGGAGATGAAGAGCGAGATCGACCAGGCACACTTCCTCATCGGCGCAGCCATGCCCGGCAGCGGCGTAAACCTGGAAGAAGAACTTGGCCGTGACACCTGGATGGTTCGCCGCAGCGTGGAGGCCGTGCTGGATTGGTACGCCAAGACGGCCGTGGAGCCTGAAGTCCAGAAGGCCGCCGCCTTGGCCGGCAACCTGTTGCGAATGAGCCTGGAGCAGAACCGCTCCAAGCTGAAGGAAGAGCAGGGCATCCTGTTCGACGACCTGAACGAGGATGATTGAGCCCTCACCCCAGCCCTATAGGGAGAGGGGAGATTTTACACAGGAGTCGTAATCATGAGTACACAACAAGTAGTCATTCACGGACAGATTCGGCCGGACGGAACATTGCAGGTCGAAGAGAAGGTCAACCTTCCGCCCGGACCGGTGAACGTCACCGTGGAAGCGGCGCCGGCGGCGGCGAGGAAGGGGACTCTTCAGGTATTGGAGGAAATCTGGGCCGAACGAGAAGCGCGGGGAATGGTCGGCAGGAGTAAAGAGGAGATCGACGCCGAAATCAACGCCATGCGCGACGAGGACGAAGAGCGGATGCGCGAGATCGAGGAACTTGGCTGTCAGCCACCGACCAAGAAGGAGTGACTGCCATGTCCGTATTCCTCGATACCAACATCGTTGTGTACCTCATCGAGCGGACGCCCGGCTTCTGGCCTACCGCTGTGGCCCGTATCCAATCACTGCTGTCGCAGGGCGAGCGGCTGGTGGTCAGCGACCTGGTGCGGATGGAGTGCCGCGTGCGGCCGCTGCGCCTGGACGACCCGGTAACGCTGGCCGCCTTCGACGGCTACTTCGGCTCGGAGCAGGTGGAAGTCGTGCCCATCACGGCGGCAGTCTGCGACCGAGCGGCGGCGATCCGCGCCCGCGACCGTTTTCGCGCCATGGATGCCCTGCACTTGGCCGCGGCAATCGAGCACGGCTGCCAACGATTCTTGACGCAAGACTTTCGGTTGGGAAGCTACCCCGACATAACCATCGAGGTTCTTTCACGAACTTGACAGCCAATCGGCCCCTCACCCCCGGCCCCTCTCCCGCGCGGGAGAGGGGAGGAAAATACGCGAGGAAATTGCCATGCAAGAAATGGACGGAACCAGTTGGAAACGTCAGGGGAGCAGCATTGTCTGGTCGCCGGAGTTGCTTGCGCCGCTCGTGACCGAAGGCGAGGCAATCCCACTCCGCACGGTCTTGGGGTGGTGGCTTACGTCGGATTTTCCGGCCAGTCCGCCGGGCGACCGATCGCCGGTGCTGGTGGGCGGGTTGCAGACCGTGCTGACGGCCCTGCCCGATGCCGAGTCCCGGTACGAATGGCTCCGGCAGCACATTTTGCCGCTGAATCGGGCCTTTGCTTCGCAGTGGGATCGAGTGGGGTTGGTATTCGGCATGGACGGGCCGACGAAGCTCTTTGCCCTCAACGATTCCGATGATCTGGTGCTTTTCGGCCGGGGAACCGACCGGAGCGACAAAATCCTGATCACTCTGGGAATGTGGAATGGCGCGGCAACCGGCTCTGGGGCCTATCAACTTATTGTACCCGGCACCAAGGAGGTCGGGGGTTATCATGTCCAGCGGATCTCCTGAATGGACAGCAGGCCAAGGGGTTTCGCACCCTGAAATGGGACCGGGCGTATTCATTGCCGCGGAGCCGGGCGGATATGCGCGGGTCTTCTTCCAGCAGGTGGGCGAGCGGCGGGTTCCCGTTACCGCCCTGAACCGGGCGACATCGTGGGAAGAACAAGTCGTCGCCCAGGTCCGGCCGGCAACGCGAGAGGCTATCGAGCGGTTATGGCTGGCCTTGGAGGCGGAGCAACTCCCCTTGATGGAGAGTGCGGCGACGTTGACGGCCGCCAAGGTAGACTTGCTGTCCCATCAAATTGTGCTGACCTATCGCGTGGCGAACGCTTCGCCCCGGCGATTCTTGATCGCCGACGGTGTGGGCTTGGGAAAGACGATTGAAATAGCACTTATCCTCCGAGAGCTTGCTTCCCGCGGCCAATTGACCCGTGCGCTCATGATTGTGCCGGCGGGCCTGGTAAATAACTGGCGACGGGAACTGAACGAGACCTTCAACCTCGACTTTGAGGTTTTCGGCAGCGAAGGCGACGTGACCGACCGCAAGAGCAACGCCTTCGCCAAACACAACCGGCTGATCGCCAGCATCGACACGCTCAAGCGGCCGAGCCGGGTAAGACGCATCTTGGAGGCGCAACGGTGGGACTTGATTGTCTTTGACGAAGCCCACCACCTGACCGCAACCCAATCCGGCAACAAGGTTTCCAAGACGCAAAACTTCAAGCTGGCCGAGGCCCTACGGGAGCACACCCGCGACTTGCTGCTGCTTTCAGCCACGCCGCACCAGGGGGACCATTTTCGTTTTTGGATGCTGGTTCGCCTGCTCCACCCGACGCTGTTCTTGGAAGTAGGTGACATGATCCACAACCGCTATCGGCTCAACGCGGTTGTGTTTCGCCGCACCCAGGCCGACGCCTGCGATGCCAACGGGGAGCCGCTATTCTCCCGCCGGCAGGTCCACACGCAGGCTTTTCACCTTTCCGAGGCGGAAAATCGGTTCTACGACTCCCTGATGGACTACCTGCGCGACGGATACAACATGGCCCAGGCCGCCGGCAATCAAGGCCGGGCGCTCGGGTTCGTAATGACCATTTTCCAGAAAATCGCCGCTTCCAGCTTCGCCGCCGTGGAGGCCACCTTGCGGCGACGGCTGCTCAGTCTGACGATCCACGAGGCTATCGCGTGTGATGAGAACCTCGACCCGGACGGGCGAGACCGGGCAATGAACGAGGCCCGGGCGCTTATCCGCGACATGTTCGGCCTGGCCAACGACACCATCGGCCGGGCGGAAACAGAGCGTTTCCTGGCCGACGCTAAGGTCAAACTGCTGCGGAAACTCGGGGAATCGGTGCCTGTAGACCGACTGGACAGCGAAGTGGAGGCCGCTGCCGACGAGGAATCGGCCGCCACGCTCGTTTCGGTGGCTTTGCCGGCCGAACGCCGGCGGATTCTCGACCTGTTGGAGTTGATTCCACGCGCCGAGGAGAGCAAGACGCTGGAATTACTCAGGGCATTGAGCGATCTTTGGCCCGTGCATCCCGGCGAAAAGATCGTGGTTTTCACCACTTATCTTGGCAGCGTCGATGCGTTGAAAGCGGCCGTTGACCAGCGATTTCCCCGAGCGGGCGTTGAAGTGCTCAAAGGGGGCGACCACGGGGCCAAGGTTGCTGCTGAACGGCGGTTCAAGCGTGCCGATGGCCCGCGAGTGCTGATATGCACGGCAGCCGGCCGCGAAGGGATCAACCTGCAATTCGCCAGGGTGTTGTTCAACCACGACCTGCCCTGGAATCCGATGGACGTTGAGCAGCGGATCGGACGGATTCACCGTTATGGCCAGCAGCACACGGCCCAGGTCTATAACTTGGTTTCGGCTGACACCATCGAAGGCCGCATCTTCCTGATGCTGGAAGAGAAACTACTGGCAATCGGCAAGGCATTGGGCAAAGTCGATGAGTACGGCCAAGTGACCGAGGATTTGCGCGAGCAGGTTCTCGGCCAGCTTTCTGAGCGGCTTTCCTATGACAAGCTGTACCAGGACGCCTTGAAAGACCCGACGCTCCGACGGACTAGGCAGGAGGTGGAAGTCGCCCTGGAGAACGCCCGCACGGCCCGCCAGGTAGTTTTCGAGCTATTCCAAGACCTCGACAGTTTCCGGCTGGACGACTACAAGCAGTTTGACGACAGCGGCAAAGGCATGGAGCGGCTGCTCCGGTATGTCCAGGCCGGCGTACAGCAGGCCGGCGGGACCGTTCAAGCCCGTGGGCCATCGCTTTACGAAGTCACCCTGAACGGCGAAACCCCGCAGCGCCTTTCCACCAACCGCGAGCAGGCCAAGGAAGACGAAAACCTCTCGCTCTTGGGCTTGGAACATCCCGTTGTTCGCCGGCTGATGGAAGACCACCGGCGGCTACCCGCTGAGAGCCGAAGCCTCGTGGGCCGGCTTTCGGAGGCGAATGGCCAGCAGGGAGCAATCAGCCTTTGGCGTGTGGAAGTCCACGGCGGCAAGGGGCACGTTCATCAGAGAATCGTCACGATCGGCGTCAACACCCAAGGCGAGCGCTGTCGCCTGTTTGAGCGACTCGACGACCCCCTGCATAGTTTGCAGCCGACTGAGCAATCGTTGTTTGCTCCGGGACACCGCACCGAACTCGTTCGCTCCGTTGTGCCCGAGATGATCCGCCGCGAGCTTGCCCACGCCGGCGTGCTTGCTGAAGACGCCTCGTTTTCGGCTCGCCTCCTGGCATGGGTGGAGGTAGCGTAGCCGGTGACCACATAAGCGACTGACCTTCCCCGCGTAAACCAACGGAGCGTGTCAACCGGTTTGAGACAACTGCTGTTCAGAATTAGTGTCGCG
>CAYGZI010000116.1:0-12125 GCA_964354245.1 uncultured Planctomycetaceae bacterium | reverse complement strand
TGGGCATGTTGAGGAAGTCGTAGTGCTTCTCCAGCGGCACGATCCAGCGGTTCAACAGCTCCTCGATCCGCATGCGCTGGCGCCCGAAGTCGTCGATCACCAGCGTGCCGCAGTTGCTCTTCAGTTGCAGGGGGGCTTCGCAGATGTTGGTCGAGGCGTTAACCGTCACCTCCAGCGATGAGATGGTCAATTCGCCGGCGGCAATGATCGTCGGCCGCCGGATCCGGACCCATCGCTTGTCGATGTGACGCTGGTCCAAGAGGCCCTGCCCACCCTCCAGCGGCGTCTCCTGGTGGTTCACCGGGTCGAACAACCGGATGATCTCGCCGTCGATGCCGATCGCCCGCGGGATCCAGATGTGCCTGCCGAAGGTCGCGGTGACGCGCTCCGCGATGCTGGTCTTCCCGTTTCCGGGGGCGCCGTAGAGAAAGAGGCCGCGGTTGGAATTGACCGCCGGCCCGAGCCGCGCAAACATCTTCTCGCTGAGCATCAGGTCGTGAAACGCGCGGCGGAGGTCCGCCTCGGTGGGGTGCTGCTTGGTGAGCGACTGGGCCTCGACGGCCGCAATGTAGTCCGCAAGCGAAACCGGCGCGGAGCCGAAGTACGTGCAATGCTGCGAGTACCGCCTCCCCCGCTCCCGGCCCAAGTCCGTCGCTTGATACTGATAGTCGTTCATGGGCGCGGCGCCCTTGTGAACGACCAACTGATCGGCCTTCATCTGCCGCAGCAGCTCGTCCACGAGCGCGAAGGGGAGCTTCACCTGGTCGGCCATGTCGCGCCCGGAGGCGTCGCCGCGGGTCAGAAGAAACTTCAGCACCAGGGCCTCGACCTCACTGTCGGTCAAGCCGGCCGCCTGGAACGAGCCCGGCTCGATGGGCACAAACCCGTCCGGGTCTTCTTGCGCCGGGGCAACCGCGCCTTCGGCGAGCGGCGGCGCCGACTGCGGCGAGGGCTTCTCGTCGCCGGCTTCCGTCAACTGCTGGATGCGGCTCAACAGCGCGTCGAGCTTCGGGTCGGGAGCTTGCGAGGATGGCAGCGGCGCGTCGTGATCGGGCTCCTTGGCGTCCAAGGCAGCCCACGGATTCGAGCCTCCGCCGGCCTTGCCGCAGCCGGCCAGCCGGGCCAACAGGTTGTCGTCGGGTGCATGACTCATGGCATGGACGGCTCGTCGAAACAAATCTACCTCGCCGGACGACGCCGTGCCGCCTCGCCGGCAGCGCCGCCTTCCCCCGGGGGGCGAAAGGGCCTATAATCCTAGGTTCGCGTGTAGCGAAGGAATCGATTGTGCCGGAGCGATCTACCGTCCGAAAGCATTCGCCGATCCGGATCGGTGCGGTTTCGTATTTGAACGCCAGGCCGCTGTTCCTCTGTCTGCCGCGCCTGGCCCCGCGCGCCGAGATCGTCGTGGACGTGCCCAGCCGGCTGGCCGAAGGGTTGGCGTCGGGGGATCTGGACGTGGCCTTGGTCTCCTCGATCCAGCACTTCCGCACTCCCGGCTCGACCATCGTCTCCGATGCTTGCGTGGCTTGCCACGGGCCGGTCCGCAGCTTGAAGCTCTACGGCCGCGTGGCGCCGGAGCGGGTCCGCACCCTCGCGTTGGACGACGGCTCGCGCACCAGCGCCGCTTTGACCCGCATTTTGCTCAAGGAGCGCTTCGGTCTGGAGCCGCAAATCGAGCGGCTTCCCATCGGTGCGTCGGCCGGCGACACCCGGGCCGACGCCGTGATGCTCATCGGGGACCGCGGAATGCGCCCCCCGGAGGGCCGCTTCCAATTCGTCTGGGACCTGGGCGAGGAGTGGTTCCGGTGGACCGGCCTGCCGTTTGTTTGTGCGATGTGGGTCGCACGGCCGCGCGTGGATCTGGACGGGCTGGAGCGGGCGCTGGCCGCCGCGCGCGACGAAGGCCAACGGCGGTTGGCGGAAATCGCCCGGCTGGCAGCCCCCGACGTAGGCATTCCCGCGGAGGAATGCCTCGCCTATTTGCGGGACAACCTGGTCTTTCGACTCGGCGAGCGCGAGCGGCGGGGGCTGCTGCTCTTTTCGGAACACGCGGTGCGGCACGGGCTGGCTTCGACAGGGGGGAGACTTGTCTTCTACGATCCGGGACATCCTGCAGGAAGCGATTGAGGGCGGCCGTCTGAGCCCGGCACAGGGATTGCGGCTGTTGGAGTCGCACGACCTGGCCGCCTTGGGCCGGGCGGCCGACGCGGTTGCCCGCCGTCTGCACCCGGAGCCCTATCGCACCTACAACATCGACCGCAACGTCAACTACACCAACGTCTGTATCGGCGGCTGCCGCTTCTGCGCGTTTTCGCGCCGCCCCGGCGACCCCGAGGGCTACGTAATCGGCCGCGAGGATCTCTACCGGAAGATCGACGAAACGCTGGCCCTGGGCGGCGACCAGATCCTCCTTCAAGGCGGGATGCACCCCGAGCTGAAGATCGAGTGGTACGAAGACCTCTTGCGGGCCGTCAAGCAGCGCTATCCGAAGCTGAACGTCCACGGTTTCAGCCCGCCGGAAATCCATCATCTCAGCAGCGTCTCGGGGCTGTCGATCGACGCGGTGCTCGACCGGCTGCAGCGAGCGGGTCTGGGCAGCCTTCCCGGGGGTGGTGCGGAGATCCTCGTGGACCGCGTGCGGCGGATCGCCAGTCCGTGCAAGGTCTCGGCCGATGGCTGGCTCGACGTCTGCCGCCGCTGGCATCGTCGCGGCGGGCGCGGCTCGGCCACCATGATGTTCGGGCACTTGGAGACCTGCGCGGAACGGATCGAGCACCTCGACCGGCTGCGGCGTCTCCAGGACGAGACCGGGGGGTTCACCGCCTTTATTTGCTGGACTTTTCAGCCCGGCAGCACCGGCCTGAGCGACCTCGGCAAAGTGGGCCCCGTGGAGTACTTGAAGACCCTGGCCGTCAGCCGTCTCTACCTGGACAACTTCGCCAATTTGCAGGCCAGTTGGGTGACCCAGGGGCTGAAGATCGGCCAGTTGGCCCTTAGCTTTGGGGCGAACGACCTGGGCAGCCTGATGATCGAAGAGAACGTCGTGGCCGCGGCCGGCACCCGATTCCACACCACCCATGAGGAGATCCGCGAGACCATCGGCGATGCCGGCTATATCCCGCGGCGGAGGAACGTCTTCTACTGCCTACTGCCTACCGTAAGCTAAGATACGGTAAGGCATTGGAGCGGCCGATGATTCATGTCCGCGGACTGACGAAGCACTACGCCGATCTGCGGAGGGGTACGCTTGTAGCCTTGGGGGGGATCGACTTCGATGTCTCGCCGGGGCAGATCTTCGGCCTCCTGGGCCCGAACGGGGCAGGCAAGACCACCGCGCTGCGGATCCTCAGCACCGTACTCCGACCCACGGCGGGGAGCGTCACCATCAACGGCTACGACGTGGTAACCCAACCGGAGGAGGTCCGCCGGCGGATCGGGTTCATGTCGGCCAATACCGCCGTCTACGACCGGATGACCGCCCGCGAGATGGTCGAGTACTTCGGCCGGCTCCACGGCATCCCTGAGGAGCGGCTCGCCCAGCGCATGGCCAACCTCTTCGATCGAATGCAGATGAACGAGTTTTGCGACGTGCTCGGGGCCAAGATGTCCACGGGCATGAAGCAGAAGGTCTCCGTGGCCCGCGCGATCGTCCACGACCCGCCGGTGCTGATCTTCGACGAGGCGACGGCGGGGCTCGATGTCTTGGCGGCGAGGGCCCTCCTGAAGACGGTGGCGGAGCTGCGCGAGCACGACAAGTGCATCGTCTTCTCAACCCACATCATGCGCGAGGCGGAGAAGCTTTGCGACCGAGTGGCGATCCTCCATCGCGGCCACATTCTCGCGCAAGGCGCCTTGGAGGAGCTCCGGGACCGGCACCACGAGCGGGACCTGGAGGAGCTGTTTTTCCAGTTGATTTCGCGGCACGACGAGGCCCATGCCGTGGTTTAAGGGGGCAGTGAGAAATGAGAAGTGAGAAATGAGAAGTGCAAAATGGAAGGGGATTGACTGTAATGGGCAAGACTAGGCAGGAGATCGAGGCACTGGAAGATCGTCTGCTGGAGTATGCTGCGCGATGTGGAAAGGTGGTCGATGCCCTGCCGGATACTCGATTGGGGCGTCACGTGGCCGGACAATTGGTCCGGTGCGGCACTTCGGCTGCCCCAAATTATGCCGAGGCGTGTGCGGCGGAAAGCCGCAACGACTTCATTCACAAGCTCGGCGTCGCCCTCAAGGAATTGCGCGAGTCGCGGGTCTGGTTGCAGTTGTGCGCGAGGTGCGAGCTCCTGCCGCAGTCCCGATTGGTGCCGCTGACCGACGAATGTGTGCAGCTAATGAAGATCATCGGAAAGTCGATCGGTACCGCGAAAGCGAACGTGGCGAAACGGACTCCCGGCCGCACGGAGCGATAGCCGTGATGCGCGTTCATCCCATTCTGCACTTTTCATTTCTCACTTCTCATTTCTCATTTCTCATTCCCTATTCCTCGCGGAAGTGCTGCCCCATGGTCGGCGACAGTAGAGTCTGGAAGAACCAATGAGCTGGTCCAACGTCAGACTGATCCTCGCCCGGGAGATCCGCGACCAGTTGCGCGATCGGCGCACGATGTTTATGATCGTCGTCCTGCCGATCCTGCTGTATCCGCTCTTGGGCATGGCGTTCTTTCAGATTGCCCAGTTCATGCGGGAGACGGCGACGCAGGTGCTGGTGATCGGGGCGAAGAGTCTGCCCAAGGAGCCGCCGCTGGTGGAGAACGGCCGGTTTGCCGAGCGGCTGTTCATCGCTCCGGAGAAGGCATTGCTGTTGGAGCTGACGTTTGCCCCGGACGAGCCGCGGCCGGACCGGCCCTCCGACGCGACGGGCGGCGTCGAGTCGCGGCGCGAGGCCGAGGCCCAGGTCCAAGCCGGAGAGTACGAGGCCGCCCTGTACATCCCGCCCGATTTCGGCGAGCGCGTGGAGACCTTCCGCGAGGCCCTCAAGCAACGGGCACAGCGGTCCGCCCAAGGTCCCTCGACGCCGGACCCCGCCTTGAGGTCGCCGCTGGAAGTCCCCAAGCCGGAGATCATCTACACCACGGCCACCGAGAAGTCGGAGCTGACCTCCGCGCGGCTGGGCGACGTCCTGCGGCGATGGACCGAAGAGGTGCGCAAGGCCAACCTGGCGGCGGCGGAAGTGCCCCAGCGGGCGGCCGAGCGCCTCGAGGTGGTCACCACCGACGTGGCCCAGCAGACCGGCGCCGCCGGGGCCGCCAGGTGGTCCAAGGTCCTGCCCGTCCTGTTGCTGCTCTGGGCCATGACCGGCGCGTTCTATCCGGCGGTGGACCTCTGCGCCGGCGAGAAGGAGCGCGGCACCCTGGAGACGCTCCTCTCCAGTCCGGCCCGGCGCAGCGAAATCGTCCTGGGGAAGCTCGCGACGATCATGCTCTTCAGCATTCTCACGGCGGTCCTGAACGTGGTGAGCATCCTGATCATGGGGCGCCTGGTGTTGGGCCGGCTCCCCGGCTTTGGGATGATCCCGCTGGGCGGGATCCTCTGGCTGGCGGTCGCCTTGCTTCCGGCGTCGGCCCTGTTCAGCGCCCTGTGCCTGGCGCTGGCGGCCTTTGCCCGGAGCACAAAGGAGGGGCAGTACTACCTCATGCCGCTCTTGCTGATAACGCTGCCGCTGGCGGTCCTCCCGGCCACCTCGGGAATGGAGCTCAACTTGGGCAACAGCCTGATCCCGGTCACGGGGTTGGTGCTGCTGCTGCGGACTGCGCTGGAGGGGAGCGCGTGGGAAGCGCTGGAGTATCTAGTCCCCGTGACGCTGGTGACCCTGGGCGGCTGCCTGCTGGCCATCCGCTGGGCGATCGACCAGTTCAACTCCGAATCGGTCTTGTTCCGCGAGGGCGAGCGCCTGGACCTGGGGCTCTGGATGCGGCACCTCGTGCAGGACCGGAAGCCGACCCCCACCGTGGCCGGCGCCGTGTTCTGCGGGACCGTGATCCTCATGGCACATTTCTTCACCAGCCTGGCCATGCCGCAATGGAAGGACTTCGGCGGGTTCGCCCGGGGTATGCTCGTCGGGCAGATCGCGGTGATCGCCACTCCGGCCCTGGTGATGACCATCATGCTCACCACCAGCCCGCGCAAGACCCTGCTCTTGCGCTGGCCGGCATGGCCGACGCTGTTGGCGGCCGCGCTTTTGGCGGTCGTTGCACACCCCGTTGTGGATGCCATCCGGAGAATGGTGCTGAACCTCTACCCGGTGAATCCGCAAATGGAGAAATGGCTTCAAGAATTGGGGGTGCAGAAGATCCTTGCGGAGTCGCCCCTTTGGCAAGTGCTGCTGGTCTTCGCCGCACTGCCCGCGGTGTGCGAGGAGCTGGCGTTCCGCGGCTTCATCCTTTCCGGGTTCCGGCAATCGGGCCACAAGTGGCGGCCGATCGTTTACTCGGCCTTTTTCTTCGGCTTCATCCACGGCATCCTTCAACAGTCGCTGGTGGCGTGCCTCGTGGGCGTGGCGATCGGCCTTCTGGCGGTCCAGAGCGGCAGCATCCTCCCGGCAATGGTTTTCCACGCCATCCACAACGGTCTCACCGTGGTCTCGACGCGCGTCGGCCGGCAGATCGTCGAGGAATTGCCGGCGCTCGAGAATCTCGTGCGCGAAGGCGATGGGGCCCTGGAGTTTGCCTGGCCGGTGGTGGCGTTGGCAACGTGTCTGACGCTGGCGATCCTCTTCTGGTTCCAACGCCTGCCGTACGGCAAGACGCCCGACCAGCGGCGGCAAGAGCGGATCGCCAAAGGACTCCAGTGGAATGGCTGAGACGCCCGAGGAACCGGCCCATCGCCGCGCCTTGAAGGCCCGATGGGTGTTCCCCGTCTCGGGCGAGCCGATTCCCGATGCGGCGGTGACTATCGAGGGAGGCCGGATCGCCGCAGTGGGCAAGCCCGCGCCCGGAGCGCCCGTCGAGGACCTGGGCAACGTGGCCATCCTCCCGGGCCTGGTCAACGCCCACACGCACCTGGAGTTCAGCGACCTGGCCATGCCGTTGGGACGGCCGGGCATGGCGCTGGTGGATTGGATTCGGGAGGTGATTGCCTTCCGCCGCGATTCCGCAAGGAATGCCCTGGGCGCGGTCAGACGCGGATTGGAGGAGAGCCTCCGCTGCGGGACGACCACGCTGGGCGAGATCGCACAGCCCAACTGGTCGTCGGAGCCGTTCGTTGAGGCGGGACTCCGGGCCGTAATCTTCCTTGAGCTGATCGCTCCGACGCCGGACCGTGCCGAGGCCGCGATGGACTCTGCGCTGCGGCACTTGGACGCCGCGGGGCTCTCTGGCGCGCTGCATCCGGGCCTCAGCCCCCACGCACCCTATAGCGTCCACCCCACGCTGCTGCGACGCGTAATCGATCTGTCCCGCGTGCGAAGGGCCCCAGTTGCGTTCCATCTCGCCGAGTCGCACGATGAGCTGGAGTTTTTGCGATGGGGGTCGGGCACACTCCGCGATCTTCTCCGCGATCTCAGGATAACGGACGCCTTGGCCTTTTGGCAGGGGCGGCCGCTGGATTGCCTTTTCGAACTAGCCCCGGTACATCGGGCCCTGGTTATCCACGGCAACTACTTGGACGACGAGGAGATTGCCTTCGTCGCCCGTCATCGCGGAGACATGAGCATCGTGTATTGTCCGAGGACGCACGCCTACTTCGGCCACAAGACCTATCCGCTGGAGACGATGCTCGCGGCCGGTGCAACGGTGGCCCTGGGCACCGACAGCCGGGCCTCATCGCCCGACCTGAGCGTGCTAGGGGAAATGCGCTTTGTCGCCAAGCGGCATCCGTACGTGCCGCTAAGCACGGTGCTTCGCATGGGGACGCTCAACGGAGCCCGCGCCTTGGGATTGGATGTCGAAGTGGGGAGCCTGGAGCCGGGCAAGTGGGCCGACCTGGCCATCGTCGCTCTTCCCAACCGCGACGCACCCGACCCGCACGAGTTGCTGTTCCACTCCGACACGCAAGTGGTGGTAACCTTGGTGAAGGGAACGGCCACGGCTTAGGGGTCAAGGGCCAGGCTCTCGCGCGTGCTCGCCGCCACCAGGTTGACTTACTGCCGGACCCCCCAAAATCTTCGCGATGCGGGACTTGTATTATCCCGACGCAATGCTACATTGACAGTTCACGACCCGGCAATTGTTCATCGCCGATTCGACCGTTCATTCTTTTTCGCGGGACGTCTTCACCAAAGCGATTGCACTCGGGGTTCTCTCGTTGGAGAACATCCGATGGTCAGCATGGGGCACAAAGACGGACCCTTGCCGGCGCCTTGGAGGGCGCAGTGCCGGTACCTCGTTGTCTGCCGTTCCGGCCGCTGGGCCGGGGCAGTTCGCGGCTCTTTTTGGGAGGAGGTCGAGTCATGCGTCGCAAGAAGGTGTCAAACGGGGGGGGCAGGCGAAACTGGGTAAAGCCGAACCGTAAGAAGCCGCCCGGGTCGAAGTTCCGGCATCTGGCCATGCCTGAGGGCCTGGAGCCGCGTGCGGCCCCGAGCGACTCGCTGGTGGGGCTGTTCGCGGTTGTGGAGAGCCTTCAGGCGCCGGACGTAGGACAGGCATCTTGCCTGTCCCCTTCCTGCCTGTCGGCTGAGACTTCGGAAGGCATCAAGACGTCGAAAGTCTCCTCGTTCGTAGACCATTTCATTTCCGGCGGGTCGGATGCGGTGTCGCAGTCGTCTGTAGGACCGGTTTCCAGCCCGTCCTACTCGGACGAATCTCCACGGTCGGCAATCCCCGACTCCGTTGGTGCGGCAGTTGGACTGCCGCAACGCGGCGACGCAGACTCGCCGTTCGACCAACTCGATGCTGCCTTTGCCGGGCTGCTCGCGTTGCGCTTCGGCGACCCTGCGCCGGAGGGACCCGTCGGCACGCCGTCCAGCTCCGCGCTGACCGACGCTGCGTTCGGGAGCATGGCCTCTGCCGGCACGGGCGCCGTGGGGCAGGATGCCATCCTGCCCGACATGGGAGGGGTTTCAAGCGCATCCTCCAGCGCGCCGGCGGCACGGCCTCACGGCGAAATCCGCCCGCTTCGGTTCGATCCCCCGGCGGCGGGGATGGAGCCGTTGGGCGTTGCGGCGGAGGGCGCCCTGGCAGATCCGGTTTCCTCCAGCACCGCTGATGGCACGGGCGGTTCGGACGCGCCCGTGGGGGGAGACGCGGGGGCCTCGTCCGACGATGGCTCGTGGGACGAGATGTTCCTGCTCGATGGCTCCGGCGGGTCGGGCGGCTCGGGTGGGTCAGGGGGTGGGGCGCCAATTGTCGACCTCGACATCGCTGGCATCGGCGACGACGACGAGGAGTCGCCCGGGGGTCTTGTCGTGAAAAAGTTCGATGACAACGGCGCGCCTCGCAAACGAATCGACATTGAGCCTCAAGTCGTGGATGGCTGGGAGGGATTTCTGGTGTTGACGAGGAACGCCGACAACGTGCGCGTGTTCGACGCCGCCTCGGGCGGCACGGAGATCACGTTCAACGGCACGGACAATGTCTTCGCGTCAAGCTTGGAGGTTAGAACCCTTTACGTCGAGGGGGCGACGGAAAGCTGGTCGATGCGGGATGTGACCCTGACTCTCACCGCCGAAGGGGAGTCGGGCGGTGGCGATAACGTCAACTTTACGGTACTCTGGGTAGACTCGGTTGACGTGTCGTTTGATGGACCCGCGTCTAGCGACAACGACAAGCGCGACAACTACAAAGACTGGACGGTTGCCGGTACGTACGCGTTGGGTGGCCCTCAATTGTATAACGCGACTTACGTGGAAAGGATGGGATGGGGCACGGAAGCTCGCGGGCTGGTCCAGCCACCTGACTTCTCGTACTCGGGAGTGAATCTGAGATTAGACCGCGACGTTGAGTATCACGATTGGATCGGCAACGGTGACTCCACCATCTTTCAGAGAACGTTCAGTCCGAGTATACCCCCGGGCAACGATGGCCACAACGACGTTCTGCGCGACAATAATCCGACCGACTCAGACCCTCCCGGACAAATTTTCGACCTCGACGCGCCGGGACTTTCAGTCCCAACTGCGCCCCTGACTGAGGTTCGTCGAACTCGGAACAACTTTAAGGAATTCGCCGAAGTCACGATTGACGCGCAGCTTATTCGCGCGTCGTTGGTCTACCAGTATTACGTGAGGTTCTCTATGCAACAGGTAACCGGCCCGTACGGCAACAATTGGGTTGCAATTAACCCGCCGGACGTCGTGGGCGACTTACAAGCGGGGTCCGGAACCACTAACCTGTCCTGGAACCTGCAGTAGTTCGTTCAGTTCGTTGTGGAAAGGAGGGGTCAATGAAAATGGCACTCGTGTTGCCGATGTGCTTGGTATGCCTCTGGGCGACGATGTTGCTCTCTGTCTCTCGCGGAGCGGAAAGGTCGCATCACAAGCAGGCACTCAAGGCCGAGCCGGTATTCGCATGGAACCCAGTCGGCCAAGCGTTGACAAAGACCCTCGTGGACCTTGCGAAGTCGCAGGGCCTTGATCCCGAGGATTACCGCGCTTACCGAAGCCTGGGAGCGATGGGTCCCTTCTCGGACGACGGCGTTCTAACCTCTGTCAGCGAACGGGGAAAGACGTTCGCGGTTGCGATTCAGAGAGTAGAGGACTCGAAATGGTCGGGGTCGTCTGCGCTCCAACTCGTCCTTCTGACAACGGAAGGACGAATTCTGGACACGCTTCGTTGCGGCATCAATGGCCGTTACGGCGTGTTGAGCGTAGAAATCCTTCCAAAGGTGGACGCGGACGGCGCGCGAATCGCGATTCGGTTCGTCGGTCGCGTGTTTGCCGGGTCGCGAGGTCTATGGCACAACTGGCACGACATTGGGTTTCAAGGGAAAGTATGGAAGTTCTGGACCAAGGAGAGCCATACGCCGAATCAATGGAACGAGAGGGGGCTGTGCCGCCTGCAAATCGCCGACGGCAAATGGCGGGCCGTCTTCCCTAAGTTGGACCTACCGGACCTGCGCGCCGCCCGCGCTCTGGACATTGGATTCCTCGTCGGGAGTGAACGTAAGAGCGAAGCCAAGCATGTGTCCGTGAATGATCCAAAGCAAGTCCGAGCCCTTCTCGCTGGAATCGACATTCCGGGCAGGGAGCAAGGCGATGGAATTGGGGTGTGGGATCGCGGCTTGTGGGATGTGACCTTCATCATGCCCGACGGAAGCGAGTTCGCTATGGCGTTCGTCACGCCGACACTGCTGTGCGATTCGGGACATTGGGGCCGGATACACCTTGGGTCACCGGGCCTCTATAGGACACTGCGTGCATTGGCGACGCGCGAAACGGGCCAGCCAGTTCGTTTCCTTTATGATGGCGCCAAGCCAAACTGAGCTCGGAACTTTCGGGGACTAGGCGATGTCAAGTCTGAATCGCAACAGTTACGTGTGCCGCTGAAGGCTTCGTAGGGCGTCCGGCAGCCGAGGCAACGGCGGGGGCGATGGTCGAGCAACTCGTGGACTTGGCGGATGCGGGAATCCGCCTAGCGGCCCAGGTCCGTTCCCTTGGGAAAGGGCGGGGGGAAAGGGGACAGACGCATATACTGACGAGTATCGGACGAATGGGCAATATGCCGCGCCGCCGTAGCCGTAGGTTATGCTTCACCATAACGCGGCGTGAAGAAACGATGCTCCCGGTTCTGTTGTTATGCTGAAGCATAACCTACGGTTGCTCGAGTTTGCGATAGCATACGCATGAAGGGGACAGCCCCACTGGTCTCCGTGATCATGCCCGTCTACAACGGCATGGCGACCTTGGAGCGGGCCGTGCGGTCCGTCCAGGCCCAGTCGTTTGCCGACTGGGAGTTGCTCGTCGTGGACGATTGCTCGACCGACGGGTCGCCGGAGGCCGTCGCAGCGTGGGCCGCGGCCGATCCCCGCATCCGCCTGCTTCGCTGTACAGAGAACCGCGGCCCCGGTGCAGCCCGCAATCTCGGGCTTCGATCCGCGCGCGGTGAATTCATCGCGTACTTGGATTGCGACGACGAGTATGATCCGCGCTACCTTGAGCACGTGGCGCGGCTCCGCGACAAGGGCGACGTGCTGGTGTTTGGGTACGATTTCGTCTACGAGGACGGATCGAGCCCTCACCCTGACCCTCTCCCG
>CAYGZI010000115.1:0-12187 GCA_964354245.1 uncultured Planctomycetaceae bacterium | reverse complement strand
TGATCTGCTGGCCGTTGACGAACGTGCCGCTGCGGCTGCCGGAGTCGCTCAGCCGGAACGTGCCGTGATACGCTTCCAGACAGCAGTGGGCCCGCGAGGTGAACGGATCGGAGAGCCGGGCGTGGGCCGTGTCCAATCGCCCGATCACCACCTTCTGCCCCTCTTCCAGCGGAAACGTCTGCCCCTGATCGGGCCCGGAAATGACAACCAGACGTGCAGGCATGACGGCGCTCCTTACAGAACGGTCCTGCCTGGATTGTCGCACAAGTCGTCGGGCGTTGTCCAGCCACCCGGGCCGCTTGCCGGTGGGGCAGGGCCGGCATAGACTTCCCAAGCGGGGCGGCCAAGGCGTTGCCGGCCGTTCTGCGGGTCGATCGCGGAGTGCTCCGGTGCGCGTGCAAACTGCTTTGATCCTGGTCGTGTTGCTGGCCATCGTTGCCGGGTGCAGCCCGATGACGTCCGATGCCGTGTCCCCGTCCAATCGGTCCAAAGCCGTAGGGAGGCCCCCCATGCCGAGTGTCCGCGTCCGGGTGATCGGTGCCGACGGGAAGCTGACGGGCCCGGTGGACGTGCCCAAAGTGGTGCTTACGGTTGCCGAATGGCGCAAGCGCCTAACCCCCGAGCAGTACCGAGTTACCCGCGGTAGGGGCACGGAGCCAGCCTTCTGCGGCGGTCTGCTGCACAACAAGGGGGCGGGGCTCTACGTCTGCGTCTGCTGCAATCTGCCGCTGTTTGAGTCTTCCGCCAAGTTCGAGTCCGGCACGGGCTGGCCCAGCTTCTTCCAGCCCGTCGTCAAGGAGAACATCCGCCAGAAATCAGACCGCAGCCTCGGCATGGTCCGCACCGAGATCCTTTGCGAGCGTTGCGACGCACACCTGGGGCACGTTTTTGAAGACGGGCCGGCCCCCACGGGCCTCCGCTATTGCCTCAACTCCGAGGCCCTCCGCTTCGTCGCCAACGACCGGCTCAAGACCATCGCGGAGCCGCAGCAGCCGTCTCCGGACGCAAAGGCCGGCCCAGCGCCTGCGCCCGGCGCTCCCCCGCGTCCCGACCGCGCCGAGGCGGTCTTTGCCGGCGGGTGCTTCTGGTGCGTCGAGGCCGTATTCGAGCAGCTCGACGGAGTTTTGGACGTGGTGAGCGGCTACGCGGGCGGCGATGCCGCCACGGCCAACTACGAGGCCGTCTCCACCGGCAGGACCGGACATGCCGAGGCGGTCAAGATCGTCTACGACCCGCGCAAGATCGCCTACGAGCAACTGCTGAAGGTCCACTTTGCCACGCACGATCCGACCACGTTGAACCGGCAGGGCAGCGACGTGGGCCGCCAATACCGCTCGGGCATCTTTTACGCCAACGGGCAGGAGAAGGAAATCGCCGAAGCCTTCATCGCCGACCTCAGCCAGGCCAAGCTCTTCAAGCGGCGGATCGTCACCACGCTGGAGCCGCTCAAGGGATTCTATCCCGCCGAGGCCAAGCACCAGGACTTTGTGGCCTGCAACCCCCTTCAGCCCTATGTCCGTGCGGTGGCCCTTCCAAAGGTCGAGAAGGTGAGGGAGAAGTTCAAGGACATGCTCAAGCCACCGCCAAGCTCGAAGCACGAAACCCGAAATCCGAGACAAATCCAAAGCACGAAATCCGAATGACCTAGGCGGTTGGCTCAGCGTTTTGAATTTCCGTTTTCGTTCATTGGGATTTGTTTCGGATTTCGAGTTTCGTTTTTCGGATTTCTCCCCGGCGCGGCCAGACCGGCTGCCCATTCAATACCCTGCGGCCTTGCCGTCGATGCGCCGGTCGGCGACGCCGACGTAACGGCCGCTTTGCGGATCGACCCAGATCGAATGGGCATCCCCTTGCTTGGGAGCCTTGGAGTCGAAGCGGTGGCCCAAGCGTTTCAGGCGCTCGATGCTCGCCGCGTGCTCGGGCCGCTTGAGGCCCTCGAAGCTCGCGCGGTCGGGAAACCACTGGTGGTGCAGTCGCGGCGCATCCACGGCGCGGCCGATGTCCACCTGGAAATCGACCAGATTGACGATAGTACAGAGCACCGTGTTGATGATCGTCCGCCCGCCGGGGCTACCCGTCACCAGCACCACGCGGCGGGCACCATCCGAAGGATGGTCCCGGCACACCAGGGTCGGGGTCTGCGAGCTGAGCATGCGTTTGCCGGGGACGATGAAGTTCGCCGGGGTCCCGATCGAGCCCTTGCGGTCCGTGCGCCCGGGGATGCGGTTGAAGTCGGTCATTTCGTTATTCAACAGAAAGCCCGCCCCACGGACCATCACTCGCGACCCGTAGGAATCCTCCAGCGTGTACGTGTTGGCCACGGCCATCCCGTCCTTGTCGATGATTGAGAAGTGAGTTGTCTCGGGCGGCTCCGCGGCCAGCGGAATCTCCGGGGCGAGCGACTCGCTGGGCGTGGCCTTGGCAGGGTCGATCCGGGCCGCGAGCTTGCGCGCGTATTCTTTGCTCGTCAGGTGCGGGGGAATCGAGACGAAATCCGCGTCGCCCAGATATCTCGCCCGATCGCAATAGGCCCGACGCATGGCCTCGATCGCCAGGTGTATTGCCTCGGGCGGCCATGTGCCGCCCAGGCGTAGGCTGGGGCGCAGCCCCAGCGTCCGGCCGTCTCGGGCAGAAACGCTGCTGGGGCTGCGCCCCAGCCTACTGTGCCGGCCGCTCAGGTCGAAGTTCTCCAAGATGTTAAGCATCTCGACCAGGCAGATCCCGCCGCTGCTGGGCGGCGGCGGCCCATAAACGTCATACCCGCGATAGGTCGTATGGATCGGCTTGCGCAGATTCGCGCGGTAGGCAGCCAAATCCTCCATCGCGATTAGCCCCTCGCCGGCCTTCATTTCCGCCACAATCTGGCCGGCGATCGGGCCCCGGTAGAAGGCATCCGGCCCGGCGTCGGCAATCTGCTGGAGCGTCCGGGCCAGCTCGGGCTGCACGAGGCGATCGCCCGCGAGCCACGCCCCTCGGCCGCGCGGCGGGGCGAACACCCGCTGGAGCTCGGCCGTTGCGGTTGCCTGACGCGGGCCTCCCAGCCCCGCCGAGCGCGGCGCCGCGGTCGCCAGACCGCAGAGCGTAGGGTGGGACAAGCGGAGCGCAGTCCCACCAAGAAGTCGCGTGGATCTCGGTGGGACTTCGCTACGCTTGTCCCACCCTACCTTCTCCTTCGACATCGCCTCGTTGCACTCCTTGAGCACTCCATTGAGCGATCGGGCCAGCGCGTCATCGACCTGAAACCCATCGCGGGCGAGCCGCACCGCCGGCAGGACCAGTCGGCGCCACGGAAGTCTCCCGTACCTGCGATGGGCCAGGGCGAGCCCGGCCACGGTGCCCGGGGTGGCGCAGACCTTGTGCCCCTCGGTGCCGGCGTAGTGCTCCAGCATTCGCAGCGTCGCGGCCGCGGGGGCGGTTTCGCGGTATTCTACGCAGACGGGCTCCTGGCCGGGTCCGGGCGAGATCATCATGAATCCCCCGCCGCCGATGTTTCCGGCCGAAGGCCACGTGACCGCCAGCACAAACGCGACGCCCACGGTGGCATCCACGGCGTTGCCGCCCGATTTGAGAATCTCCACTCCCGCGTCGCTCGCCGGCGGCGAGACGCTCACGACCATGCCGTTAGTGGCCGTGACGGTCCTCTCCTCAGCGGCGGCGGGAGTGCCGACCAGGCAGAGGGCGAGCAGCAGTAGGCAGACGGCAGTAGGCAGAGGACAGCTCTTAGTTTGACGCGTCCGACTTTCATCCCTCATCCCTGGCCCCTTATCCCAAATCCCTCTCGACGACCTCGGAAGGTGGTGATTCTCGACCACGCCCACGCGCGTCCCCTCAATTCCGGATTGTGATGACGCTGCCCTTGTCGTCCACAATCTTGCCCCGCTGCCAAGTGAACGCCTGCTTCCCGTCTATACCCGTCGCGCCTTCGATCCGGACGATCGTCCCCTCCACGGGCGTTGGCACAAAGGACTTGAGCGCTTCGTGATCGGGATTGACGGTCAACTGCACCACCTTGAAGTGATGCTGCTCCTCGGATGCCCGACCTCCGATGTTAGAGTACTGGAAATCGTTCTCCATCGGCACCCACACGCCGGAGACGAGCTGGAACTTGACGTTCCACACCTTTAGCATCTTTAGCGCCGGTTTGCCCTGGCGGGTCTGGTCCATCTTCGCGATGTGGTGTCCGTGCGCGGGGTCGATCCACAGGGTCCATTGCAGAGGACCCTTGCGGGCTTCCAGCACGTGGCATGGCGATCCCCCGACGGTCTCGTTCTTGTCGCGGACCTTCACCGTCTCGGCGTCCTTGACGATAGAAGCCCAGTCGGGGTATCCGAGAGTGCCCGGCCGGCGATCGTCGATCATCTTCTTGGTGCGAGGCCCTTGGACGTCGGCGTAGATGACGCCGTTACCCAAAACCGCCTTGATGACCCTCGCTCGGTCCTTTTCCTCCACGTGCTGCATGTGCTGCCGTGCGAACTCCTCGGCGTACTGCCGGGTCTTGTGGCCGTAGAAGTAATAGACTTGGCCGTCCCAAACCCAGCTCCGCCCTTGCGCGTCGTTGGGAAGAAACACGGTCTTTGGCACGACAAAGGCGGTTGGGGTCTCCTCGCAGATGTGAAATCGGCTCCCGTCCGTGCGGATTTCCGTGGCCGCGGGGGGGATTCCTTCGTTTGCGATCACTTGCCCGCTCAGGAGCGTGATGGTCTTCCCCGGGAGGGAGACCTCCGTCTTGGCAATGTAGGACTTCAGGCGCTGCTGCGTTTGCGCATATCTTGCGAGCAACTCGTCCACCGTGGGCGGTCCCGCGCCCAGCACGGAGGAAAGCGGCAGCAAGAGGGCAACAAAGACAACCCCCAATGCCCCTCCGAACACAGCACCATTCCCCCGCGACGAGGACACGCCAATCAACCGACCAATACGCTGCATGAGAATGCCTCCTGTTCCGGCCACCGCCAACGGCGGGGCCTCGTGTCGGAGTTCTTCCAGGCGGACCAAGGCCCGGGCAAACCGCGGCCTGTCGCCGAGGGCCTCGACCGCCACGTCGTCGCAACAGTTCTCCCGCTCCACCCGGATCCGCCGCGACACCCACCAGACCGCCGGGTGAAAGAACCCCAACGTCTCCACCACCGTCTGCACGAGATTCACCAGGTAATCGTGCCGACGGATGTGGGCCAGCTCGTGCAGGAGCACTGCTTCCAACAGGTCCGGCCGAATCCCGGTCAGCGCCGATGCCGGGATCAAAACCACCGGGCGAAGCCACCCGATCACGGCCGGGACCTCCAGCACCAGCGACTCCAGGAACCGCACCTTGCGGCGCAGCGACAGCCTGCGGGCCAGGGCCTCGAAACGCCGTTGCCACTGGGCACCCAAGGTCTTCACCCTTCGCCGCGTGAGACATTGAATCTGGATCCAGCTCCCCAGATTCCGCACCGAAAGCACCAAGACCCCCACGGCCCAGGCAAGAACAATCCAGGGCAGGGCCCGTTGGATGGCACGGTTCATCGACTTGCCCCAGCCTGGGGAACGGGCCGTCGCGTTCTCCTCAGCCGGCGCGGGCTCGTCGGCCGGCTCCTCCTCAGCATCGCCAACCCAGTCGCCCCGCGTCCCAACGAACACCGGACGGGACTCGGGCGGGCTCAACTCGGCGGGCGGGGCATCGTCGCTGGCTTCCGCACCCGCGGGGGTCGTGTACAAGAGCGTCGCCGCCGGGGCCAACACCATCAGGCCGATCGCCAGGCAACCGGCCGCGTAGCGTGCCTTGGCCGAGGCGTTTCGCAACAGGGCCAGCACCGCGGCCAGGACCAGCGCGATTGCGGTCGCCTGCCACGTGAAATGGACCAACGCCCAGCCCAGCCGTTCGACGACCGCGGGAGGCAGGAGGTTCTCGAAGGCGCTCATGATCGTCCCCTCTCCGTTTCATCGAGCATGGTCTTGATCTTCGCCAACTCCTTCGGGCTGACCTTCTTGGCGGCCAGCAGGCGCATCATGAGCTTGGCGGCCGAACCGCCAAAGGCGCGATCCAAGACCCGGTCGAGGATCTGGTTCTGCGTCTGCTCCTCCGCGAGGCGGGCCCGGTAGACGTGGGGCCATTGCGACGGGTCCCGCACCAGCAGGCCCTTCTCGGTCATGATCTGCATCAGCTTCAGGGTCGTGGTGTACCCGGTGGAGCGGTCCTGGCTGAGGGCCTCGTTGACTTGCCGCACGGTACACGGGCCGTGCTGCCAGAGGACCCTGAGAATCGCCAGCTCGCCCTCCGTGGGATGCGGAGTCACCTTCTTGGCCATAAGATGATTCCTTGCGCGCGATGAGGCGGCCCGTGGGGCCGATTACGAATCACTTCGTATTATACGAAGCCCTTCGTAGAACGCAACACGTTATTTCCACATTCTTTGCGGAAACGCGGTCGAGCGACCCAAGGCATGATGCAGTAACGAGTTACGGCGCAGGTTCAGATCCCCGGGGCACTGCTTCTGCGAAGCAGTGGCACACCGGCGCAAAGACACTCACCCCTCGTCCCTCGCCCCTCATCCTTCATCCCTCATCCCTCGCCCCTCATCCTTCATCCCTCATCCTTGAATCTCGTATCCCTTGCGCTGCGGCCGGGCCAACAGGGCATTGGCCTGCTCGTCGCCGAGGAAGACTTCCTGCTTGGGGTCCCAGCGGAGCTTGCGATTCAAGAGCATGGCGATGTTGCATAGATGGCAGGAGCTGAGCTCGCGGTGGTGCGTGAACACGTCCGAGACCGGCTCCTTGCGCCGGCGCACGCAGTCGAAGAAGTTGCCCATGTGGCCGCTGAAGGGCATCCCCTTGTAGAGCTTGGCGGTTTCCTCGTCGAGCCACTTCTTGTCGGCCTCGGTCAGTTGCTCGATGGGCTTGCCGGTGATGCGGCCGCGGTTGACGAAAATCTGTCCCTGCTCGCCCTTGAACCAGATGCCGTTGTCCGGCCCGTGCTGGACGATCATCTGCGAGCCGTTGTCGAACTTCAGGGTGATCTTGAATCGCGTGGCGGTGTTGTAGCCGCTTTGGATCTTCTGCTTACCGGCGAAGAACGCCACCGGGTCGAAATCCGCCGGGATGCCGGGGAGGTCGCCCTGGCCTTCGATCTCGATCGGGCCGGAATGCTCGTAGCCCAGGCCCCACTGGGCGATATCCACGTGGTGGGCCCCCCAGTCGGTCAGCTTGCCGCCGGAATACTCCAGCCACCAGCGGAACGTGCCGTGACATCGCTCGCGACAGTACTCCACCTTGGGGGCCTGGCCGAGCCACAGCTCCCAGTCGAGCCCGGCCGGCGGCTTGGACGTCGCGAAGGGGCCGCCCGCCGGGCCCGCGCCGATCGAGCAGGTCGCCGTGAGCGTTTTGCCCAATCGTCCGCTGCGGGCCAGGGCAATGGCCGTCAAGAACCGCCCGCGGTCGCTCCGCTGCTGGGTGCCCACCTGGAACACGCGCCCCGTCTCCTTGACCACCTTGCAGATCAGCTTGCCTTCGTCGATGGTCAGGGTGAGCGGCTTTTCGCAGTACACGTCGCGGCCGGTCTTGAGGGCGTGGACTGCAACGGCGACGTGCCAGTGGTCGGGCGTGCCGATCGTGACGACGTCCGGCTTCTCTTTGTCCAGCAGCTCGCGGTAGTCCTTGTAGATCTTGCACCGGCTGCCGAACTTTGCGGCGGACTTCTCGGCGCGCTGGCGATCCACGTCGCAGCAGGCGATCATGTTGCCGAGCTTTCCCGCCTGGTTCCCGATCCCGGAGCCTCGCCCGCCCACGCCGATCGAGGCCACGCTGAGCCGGGCGTTTTTCGACTCCGCTGCCGCGGCGGACGAGCCGGTCCAGACGTACGGCGCCGCGGCGCCCATGGCGAAAGCGGCGGCCGAATGCTTGAGGAACATGCGGCGAGTCAGTCGAGAGCGGGACATGGAGGGCTCCTTGGAATCGGGGTTGAGGCTGGTGGGTCTGGGCGGGCAGGAGTTCCGAAGTCTCGGAGACTTCGGAAGTCTACACGGCGTTGGCCCTGGGGCTGCGCCGGCGGCTCCATTCTACTTGCCGCCACGGCGGTCGGAAAACGCCCCCCCCAAGTAGGGAGCAATCGGGTTCCAGAGGTCGCGCTTGTGGCGTGTAAAGCTTCGTCTAACCCGTCAACGTTCGCTCCGAAAAACCACGTGTCGTGGTGACAGCAAAGCCACCAACACAACCCGTTGTGCTTGCCGACGGTGCCGGACGGGTTAAACGAATGTTTACTGTGGCGTCGCCGTAACTCATTGCTCCACAAAGATTTACCGTTGTGTTCGGACGTGGTGACGACGCACGGCAAGGTGCTGCCCCCTTATCTGGAACCTGGAGCCTTGACAAAAAGGCCAGCATTGCCGATACTTAGTCTAGCAGAGCTCTCCGTGCATCCATAGGGTTTCACCCTCGCACGCAGGGCGAAGCCTAGATGAGCGGCGTTTTTCCCGACGGGGTGACGTGCAAGCATCCCTATTGGCGGGAAAGCTATCCTCCGTACGCCATTCTAGTTCTTGCCGCAGAAACAAAAGGCTAAGACTCCCTAGGGTTTGCTAGGGAGTCTTTCTTTTTTGCCCTCCGCTGTGGCAACGAACGAATGGGAGACTGTGGCATGAATGTCGAGGAGTACCTGTCTCAGGTGTATCGGATCATCAGTGAGAATTTCCGCTCTAACGACCCCACGGGCAGCATGGCGGTCGCGTCCGCGGCGTATCTTGTCAAACGCACTCTGGGCCACGACCAGACCGCGTTTGGGTTCGCGCAGTTCAAGGACGTTCTCCAGGAACTCGAGAAGCGCGGTCTACTGAGGACTGGACCGAATTCCAAGAATGCTTTCGCGGTTTGGGTGACCGGAAAAGGGACAGGTGTTGCGCCTCAGGCTGTCCAGACTGCCGAACGGTTTCGTCCTCTTCGCAACCCCGTTTGGTATGCCTTCATCTCCGAAGCACCGGCGGGTCGCCGTTTCCTGAACAAGAAGACCGGCGAAGTCCGCGTTGGCGTCACGGATCGTCCCACAGATGGGGAGGATTGGGTCGAGATCACGCCGATTGATCGACGACAGGAACAAGAGAACGCCTTGAAGTTCCTGTCGGAGAAGGAGGTTCACGACCCGACCATCTCCGCATCTGTCAACTCGGAGCGGTGGTACCGCGAGTTCCCGAACAAGCTTGCCGAGCAGCATCCGGCGCTGGCATTGGAGTGGAAGCGCGAGCGGTCGCGTCGAGTGATCGAAGCGGCCCAAGCGTGGTGCAAGCAAAACAGCATCGACGAGAGCTTGCTTTTTGAGGATGTTCCCCCCGGGCGGCCACAGGGCGCTGGCAGAAGTCCCGCGCCGGCGGGCATGCCACTCCGAGAGCTCCTTTTGGCGGCCATCCAACGCATGTCAACCGATGAGCTACTTCGCCTACACTTTCGCGCGCAACAACTGGTTGCTGTCCTTCGACCCGAACTGCTGGACTAGCATAATGTGGAAAAGGCGAGGACATGCCGCTTCCGCACCTCCACCTTTACCATCCTCCCCCATGCACGGCAGGTTATCTTCTTGGATGGATCGCCGAGGTTGCGGAAGCTCTGCGCGGCGATGCAAACTGGGACGGATGTGCATTCCGGCGAGTCGCCTACGATGCGCAGGCGGGCTTCAATGTCGCAACTGAGGTGGATCTGGTTCGACGCAACCTCGGCCCGGCCATCTTCATACAGAAAGTCCAGTCGCGTCTCCTCACGAGATTCCGCGACATCCTGCGACGGGACATATCCGTCTACGTGATCTCAGCAACCTGTCCCGAGGACATCTTGAGGGCGTGCGAAGAGGCTCGGCGCGCGTACGAAGACGGTGAACCCCGCATTGCGTCACGTGAACTGATTGCCTATCTTATTCTTGCTAAGCTTGCGCGACACGGCATGTGGGGCGGGACATCGCTGAACAAGAACTTCCTCAAGGCATCTGATCTGCCGAAGGGCGGCTTCCCAAAGGAGGTTGTCAGTGACAGAGACGTACAGAACGTTGCGGACACGCTCTATAACGCTGGATTGCTCAGTGGGAAGAAGAGTCAGGGAAGGATGAAGTACGCACTCGGCGAGAAGGCGACCGTTCAGACAATTCTCGACAACAAGCATTTCGAAAACGTTCCGCAGTTGCGGAAGTACTTTGAAAGAAGCCCCAAACAGGTTTCGGCGCGATTGTTGTCATACAACGAAGGTTGATCTGGACGAGTCGTCCAGCAGTCTCCGGCGCGATCAAAAGCAACCTGGCGAACGTGCGGGTTCATCAAGAGGAGCCATGCGCCCGCAGGTACGTCCGGGCCTTGGCCTGGAGAACGGCCAAAAGATCGATGGCATCGATGGCGTGCTTGTACTCGGCGTCTTCTTCTGGAGTCAATTGTCCCTGGTTCGCCTTGTGTGCCAAGGCATCCAGGCGATCTTGAGTCTCGGGATCGGCCCGCAGCTCCGCCAACCGAAGCGCGATCTGTGGAGTGAGACACTCCACGACGGGATCAAGAATGCGGTCCAGATAGGCTGTGTCCATACTCATTGAGTCACCTCGAAAGACCAACGCAGCCACAGCAGGAGGCCGGCCGCTTCCTTAGGGCATTACCATTCTATCACCCCCTGTTACCGGCGTACAAGACGGCCTCGGCCACGAAGGATCGGGACAAGTCCGACATGCGAGGGAGGGACAATGAGGGCCATCGCCGTCCATCGGGCGACGGCACTGCACCCTGTGTCGCGTCTTAGCGGCCCGCTCCGCCCTTGGGGAAGCGGTCCTGGACGGCCTGGACGCCAAGCTCCTCGTGGCGCAGGGCCTCCATCGCCCGCACCGCCGCTTCCGCCGCCTGGATCGTCGTGATGCACGGGATGCCCATGGCCACGGCAGCGGAGCGGATCTTGCCTTCGTCGGTCCGGGCGCCCTTGCCGCTGGGGGTGTTCATCACCAACTGCAACTGGCCGTCGCGCATGTAGTCCAACACGTTCGGGTGGCCCTCCTGGATCTTCTTGAGCCGCAGGACCTTGACGCCGGCCTGCTCCAAGCGCTGGGCAGTGCCTCGGGTGGCCAGCAGCTCGAAGCCCATCGTCTCCAGGCGCTGCGCCAGGCCGACGATCGGCTCCTTGGCCCGGTCCGCCACGCTGAGGAAGATCTTGCCGCTTGCGGGCAGCACCGTCCCGGCCGCGATCTGGCTCTTGGCGAATGCGATCGAGAACCGGTCGCTCACGCCCATCACCTCGCCGGTCGATTTCATCTCCGGCCCGAGCACGATGTCCACGCCCGCAAACTTCACAAACGGAAACACCGCCTCCTTGACCGAGACGTGCGAGGGGATCGGGTCTTCGATGAGCCCTTGCTCGGCCAGCGAAACGCCCATCATCACCTTGGTCGCCACCTTGGCCAGCGGAATGCCGATCGCCTTGGAGACAAAGGGGACCGTGCGGCTTGCCCGGGGGTTCACCTCCAGCACGTAGACGACCGGCCGGCCGTCTTCGCGCTTCACGGCATACTGCACGTTCATCAGGCCCCTGACGCGCAGCTCCCGCGCCATGGCCCGGGTGGCCTCGCGGATCTCCGCGACGATGGGCCCTTCGAGGCTATAGGGCGGGATGGCGCAGGCCGAGTCTCCGGAGTGGATTCCGGCCTCCTCAATATGCTCCATCACCCCGGCGACGATAACCCGTTGGGCGTCGGCCACGGCATCCACGTCGACTTCAATGGCGTCTTCCAGGAAGCGGTCGATGAGGACCGGCTGGCCCTGGGCGACCATGAAGGCCTCCATCATGAAGTGCTCGAACTGGACGCCGTCGTAGCAAATGGCCATGGCCCGGCCGCCGAGCACATAGCTGGGCCGCACGAGGACGGGATACCCGACCTTGGCCACTTCGGAGCGGGCCTCGGCCAGGGTGCGGGCGATGGCGTTGGCCGGCTGCTTGAGCCCCAGCCGATCGAGGAAGACCTTGAACTTCTCGCGGTCCTCGGCGGCCTCGATCGTATCGACGCTCGTGCCGATGATGGGCACGCCGGCATTGGCCAGCGCCCGGGCCAGGTTGAGCGGCGTCTGCCCGCCGAACTGCACGATCACGCCGTCGGGCTCGACGCGGTCGAAGATGTTGAGCACGTCTTCGGTGGTGAGCGGCTCGAAGAACAACAGGTCGCTCGTGTCGTAGTCGGTGCTCACCGTCTCCGGGTTCGAGTTGACCATGATCG
>CAYGZI010000114.1:0-12211 GCA_964354245.1 uncultured Planctomycetaceae bacterium | reverse complement strand
CTTCCGCCAGATCGAACAACTCTTTCACCTGCTCGATCACCCCCTCCGCATCCGACGGTGATGCCGTGATTTCTCCGTCCAGGTTGACGGAAAAACCGGTGGAGTTGTAGTCCTTGGACAGCTTCCGACTGAGGCCAACGTTGACGCGAAGCATGATTGCCTCCTGTTCAAATGGCTGGGGGCTCTTCCTTTGACACGTTCACTACCCTTGGCACCGGCGGTGTGCTCCGAGACAGGGGCCTGCTGAGGCGCTTTGGCCACGTCAGCACCCAGGGCGACCGCAATCAGCACTTGATGTCGGGCCGTATGTACCGACAACCCGCCGCCCGGCCGTTTTGAATCCAGTGCCGGCGCACCTGCCGCGGATACCGGCCAGGTTTATGTTCAGGTTCCCGCACCATCGGCACCTCGGTCTTCTCCCATCTTCTCTGGACGAAGGCCCACCGAACCATCTCGGACCTCCCCTGACTTCTTTCCACTGACCAACTTTGGTAAGCTAGCTACATCCCAATTCCGCATGGAGCTCCGATCCCTAGTAGGGGGTATGCGAATGCCTAAGTTGGATCAGTTCTTGAGGATACACGAAGCCGCCGAGTACCTGGGGGTCTGCCGCAACACCCTGCGGAACTGGTGCCGCCAAGGCAAGATCCCCGAGTATCGGCACCCTGTGAACAACTACCGGCTATTCCGGGCGGCCGACTTGGACGAGCTGCTCCGGGAAACAGAGCAGGCTGTGAATAACACGGATGGCGGCCGAAGACCACGGCGACCGCGCTGAGATTCTTTTTCTGCACTAATACCCTCGGGCAGCACGAACCAAGCGAGACCGGACATGATCCAGTCATTGACGTTAAGACCGGAGTTCCTCGCCAAGATCATGAGGGCGACCGCCATCGAGCTTAGCAACCGACAAAGCTCGGGCTGGGCCCAGCGGCCCGACCCCTCCGAACTCCTGGAGATTACGTATCCCACGGCGGATGTGCAGCGGGGGTTGGAGGCCATATCCGCCGGCTCAGCGGGGCGGCCTGTGGTGTTCATTGGCCAGCGCGGGCGAGGCAAGTCGCACATCATGGCTGTCCTGCACCATGCCTTTGCCAACCCCGGCCCAGTCGAATCGTGGGCAAAGCGTTGGGGCGCCCGGCTGCAATCGCCCAAGCTAACGCAGTTGACGGTGCCACGCGGCTTTCTGCCGATCTCGGAAACGATGTCTAATCAGGAGCACGCCTGCTTGTGGGACGTGATCTTCAGCCGACATCCGAAGGGCCCGTACTACCGAGGGCGCTTTGAACAGGCGGGCACGATGGTCCCTGCAAAGTCCCTGCTCCAGGACCTGTTCAATGAACAGCATACGGCCTTGATTCTCGACGAGCTTCAAACCTGGTTCGACGGACTCCAAAACGACCCGAGCGACCATGGCCCCAAGCGGTGCACCTGGGCGTACAATTTCATTCAGATCCTTTCCGAGTTAGCCAAAGACCGCCCCGATCTGCTTTGTCTTGTGGCGTCCGTTCGGGACAATACCACAGAAGCTTTCCGTCAAATCCTCCGCCGCGATCCTATTCTCATCGACTTCATGGGCGAAACGGCCCGCAAAGACCGCAAGCGACTTCTCTTGCACCGGCTCTTCCAGAACCGTGATAACTTCGCCGACACGGAGATCGAACGCATCGTGGGTGTCTACGCCTTGGAGCGGAACCGCCTCCTGTTTGGCGACCGGACTGAGGCCGATAAGGCACGCCTGCGACAGGACGTGGTTGCCTGTTGGCCCTTCGCCCCCGAGCTCCTGAACCTACTGGAAGACAACATCCTCATGGCCGCCGCGGCCCAGGACAACCGCGATCTGATTCGCATCTTGGCGGAGGTGTACCGCCAGTGCGGCGACAAAGTCCCGCTCGTGACGCCGGCGGATTTCTCGATCGACGACGAGTCCTGCGGCGTGACTTCGCTTCTGGATTCGATCTCCGCCAGTGCTGACCAGCAGCGGCTTCGCGACAAGGCGCTGCGGAACTTGGAGGCGATTCGCGACGCCAACATCGCCGCTCCGGACGCGTTGGGCGTGGTCAGTGCGCTGTGGATTCGTTCGCTTTCGGCCACCCACGATGCTGGCGGCACGCGGCAGGAGGTGCAGCTCGATGTTACTCGCGGCGCCCCGGTCGACGACAACAGCTTTACCGCGGAGCTAGCGGAGATTGTGGACAACAGCTTCAACGTCCACGAGGTCGGTACGACAGAGAAGCGTTATTGCTTCAAACTGCCGGAGAACCCCGTCTCCAAGGCAAAGGCGTGGGCACGCAACGATCGTTTCTTCGACCCGGACAGCGCCGCCCCGCCGGGACTCCTGCCCGTCCGCAAGGACCAAGAGTACCTCCGCGACGTTCTCAACCACCTCCTACGGTCACCCGATTCCCCCGCCGAGCAACCGTGCCGTCCGATCGTTCTCGACCCGAACTGGGAGAAGGCCCCTTGGGCGAACGTACAACTTCAGACGGATCATCCGACGAAGTGGGAAGAACGTGGCGTCCCGGTGCTCATCGTGCTGCCTGTGGCTCCGTCCGACGTTTCGACCGTGTTAGGCTGCTGGCTCGTCGAGCACGTCCCGGTCAATCGCAACATGGTCCGTTTTCTGCTTCCCCAAGAGGGGCTGCGGAACATCTACGACGACCGCGATCTGATCATTACGGCCCGCTGCGCGATGCTGGCACGCGACTGGGGGCAAGCCGAGTCACAATACCGGAGCCTGCATGACCGGCGTTTCGGCCCAGACCTGACCAAGAAGCTCAAGGAGCGGTTCGACCGCTACGCGATCCTCTGCGTCTGGGATTTCCAGAACCCAACCTCGTGTACGTTTCACGTGGAGTCCGTTCAGGCCGCAGGCGGCGCAATGCCCGCTGCGGTTGAGAATCACATCCGCGATAACTTCTTCGCCCCAGAGGATTTCGCGTCTTTCGTTGTCGAAGCGGCCGGGCGGGGCGATACGGTCAAGCAAGTCTTAGCTTTGCTACGGGGTGAGCCGCTGCCGGGCAAGGAAGCCATTCCGTACCACGGCGAAGAAAAAGTGTATGAGGACATCCTGGAAGTCGCAGCGAGCGACAAGATAGCCTTGAACGTGGGCGGCACGTGGTTTTGCCGCGAGGCAAACGAGTCCAAAGACGATGCGCTCCCCCGATTGAGGCAGAAGGCCTGGAGAACCGGCCGCGACTTGCACTCGATCCGTCTTGGCCTGCCAAGCCAGGTCGGCAGCGGCGGCGTGGCGGTGGCGCCGGGCATGCCCGCTTCAACGCTACCTCCCACCACGGTACCGCCGGGCCAAGGCGCTGTTACACTGCCGACAACGGTACCGCCGGTCATTCAGCCGCCTGGGCCGTCGGTTCCGGGGGTTCAGCCCCCTGTTGCCCCGGCGAACCCGGTGATTCGCAAGTCGCTCGGGGCGAAGACCGGAATTAACCTGCTCGGCGACCTGGAAAACTGGGGTTATAGGGACGCCGAGCGAGTCACGCAGGCCACGTTGACCATCAACGACCTATCCGTCAAGGAGTTGCGGGACCTATGCACCAGGCTCCCGCCGAAGCTCAAAGCAGAATTACAGATCACGCTGCCGCCTGAGGGAGGCCAGTCCCAATGAGTACCACCGCGCCTTCCGCTGAAGATTGGGTCAGCCTGATTCTCACGTCAGCCGATCCCTCCGAAACCTGGACAGGGATCTTCTCACGGCTTCGCGATTTGGCTCTTTCCAACCCGACCGCGGCCGCGCTGCACCGCGAGACCATTGTGCCGGATCGGCTGCTTGCCGAGAGCGCCTGGAGTCTCTGGGAGGATTTTCCTCGCTGTGCTCCCACCGTTGTTGATGAGCTAAAGCGTTTCTGGACCAGTACTCCCAGTGCCGGCACAGCCGTGCTCGTCCTCGACGGCCTGTCGCTCCGCGAGCTTCCGCTCATTGTCCAGGCGGCTCAGAAGCGAGGCGTCTCACCCACCCGCGTGGAAGTGCGGGGCGCGGAGGTGCCCACCGAGACCGACCGGTTCGCCACAGCCCTGGGCTTGCCTGGCCGCTCGAAGCTCTACAACAACCAGGCCCCCCCGAACTTCATCTTCTCCGGCCCGGATCTCTACGCGGACCTGTTCGATTCGCCGTTTGCCGATTGCGTCGGCTCCATCCCGTCCACCCCACGGCTTTTCATCTGGCACAAATGGCCGGACGAGCCCCTGATTCACCTTCACGAAGACAAGAAAGAAGGTCCGGCCACGGTCGCCGCCCAGACCAAGGCCGAGCTTAGCTCCGACGGGTTCTGGGGATTGGTGGATCGGATGCGACAGGGCCGGCGGCTGATCATCACCGGCGACCACGGCTACGCCACCAGCGGCGAGTTCTCCAGTGAGGTCAAGGACGAGGAAACGGTCAAGCTCCTGCGTTCCGTATTCGGGGCAAAGCGTTGCGCTCTGGAAAACCCTGCGTCGCCCTGGCCGCGGACGCACCTGCCCCCGCTGGTTTGCCGAAACGGCGGCTGGCTGGTCGTGATGGGCCAGTGCAAGTGGACGGTCCAAGGCGGCTTCCCGCACCTGTGCCACCGCGGATTGTCGCTTCTCGAAGCGGCCGTTCCTTTCATCGAATTCCCTGCCAAGTGAGCGAACCACGCCGATGGCGAATAAACGTAGCGATCCCAATCAGATAACCCTTCCCGGCGTCGAACTGGACGATCAAGAGAAGTTCGGCTTCGCCGAGCCCGGCGGCGCGAAGAAGCCGCGCAAGTCGAACGGGAAGGCAAACGGCGATGGCGAAGACCTGCCGCCGAATCTAGCCAAGCCAGTCAAGGTCAAGGTCCCCGATTTCGGCAATCCCAAGCGGCCGAAGACGTGCCTGGAGGTCGATTTCCCGATCGTGCCGATCAATGCCCTGGCAAAAATTGAAACATCATCAGGACCAGCCAGGAAGAGACTGTACTGCATGAGCAAGTGGTGGGCACGGCGGGCCTCTTCCGTCTTTCGATCACTTCTTATCGCCGCCGCCACTGAGGCCCCAGTCCGAAGGAACCCGGACGGTTCGGCTATCCTGGACGACCAGGGACAACCGATTCCTGATGAGACCGAGGCCGCCAAGACGGTTTGGGACGTGTACTACGCCAACCATCAGGCGGCCGACAACTTCAAGCACCTCAAGGTGCTCGATTGCTTCATGGGCGGGGGCACTACGCTGGTCGAAGGCTCCCGGTTGGGATTCCAGGTTTCCGGCGTCGATCTCAATCCGGTCGCGTGGTTCGTCGTTAAGAACGAACTGGCCTGCACCGACCCGGCGGAGGTCAAGCGGTTCTTTGACCAGATCGAGGCCGAGGTCAAGCCGGTCATCCAGCCGTTCTACGTCACCGACTGCCCACGCGGCCACAAGGGCAAATGGTATGAATTGGCCGGCACAGGCGACAAGTCCCCTCTCCCTTTGGGAGAGGGTCAGGGTGAGGGCGACCGCCCCATGCCGCCCGATTTCGACCCGGTGACCCTGCCTCCTGAGGAGCGGAAGAAGTACCGCTACGAAGGCCCGGAGATCATCTACACCTTCTGGGCCAAGCACGGCCCGTGCAGCAAGCCGGGTTGTGGTCACCGCACGCCCGTATTCCGCTCCCCGGTCATCGCCGAGAAGGTGCTGGGGGTGAAATACATCGAGTTGAAGTGCAAGGAGTGCAAGACCGCCTTTGACGCCGAATTGGGCGACGCCCGGATGGCACCGGGCGCAGAGCACGTCGTATTGCCCAACGAGAAGCCGTTCACAGCGCTCTCGCAACCTCTCGCCCAGCGGTTACTTGAGTACAACGATGGGAAGAAGGAAGAGAAGAAGGCCCGGGCAGCCGAACTGTACCGAATGGTGGAAGGCGAGCCGGGCTTGAAATGTCCCAAGTGCCGAGCCTTTGCCGGGCAATTCCTCCGCGACGTGCTCAACAATCATCGTCAGGCCCAGACGGCCAAAGCCATTGACAAGAAGCATCTGAAGATTGAGCCGCCTCGCAACAGCACGAAGTCGGTCTACTGCTATCTATTGATTCATCCTAGCTGGCTTGGTGGATCACCTGGCGCAATTGACGACCTGGAGTTGGGTGGTTTCATCGACGCACCTGTCGAAGCTACGGCCTCCTGGCTTGATGAGCGCCTCAAAACTCTCAGCTTCATTGAAGTTCGGGGCCGCATTCGACTATCAGAGGACACATCTCACCTTGCTCCTGTAGATACTGCGATAGTTGACGGCATTGGTGAGGACCAAGGCGAGGATGAATCTGAGGTGGCAGACGCTGATGTCGATACGGAAGATCGAAAACAATATGGTTTGCCGCGGTTTATTTCCTTGCCAAACGGGGAATCCCTGGACACACGGCGTGGTACTGTTCCAAAACGGTCCACGTTCGCCTGTGGTGCGTGTGGAAAGCAGAATGACTTCCTTGACGCGGTGAAGGAGTACTCTAGTCGCGCGCAAAGCACTCGCTCGGCACCCGTCGCCCCTTACGCCCTACAATGTTACTGCCCGGATTGTGAGAAGGAGTCTCAGTGCTACAACGGACGGTACCTCTCCGCCCTTTCTCAGAGCGATATGCAGCGTCTGACTTCCGCTGAAAGTGAGTGGTCGTGCCGACAACAAGGTGATCTTGAAGAGTGGTGGCCCCGATCTGCGCTTCCGCATACCTGGATGACGCATCATTTGAACGGCGGGATTCCCAACTGGGGATACACACACTGGTACAAGATGTTCAACTCCCGGCAGTTGCTGGTTCATACTCACTTGCTTCGTGCAATTAGCCTATTACCATGCAACGCTGGCGATGTAGATTCGTGCCGTGACCAAGCACTTGGTGCCTGGCAGGAATACTCTCGCCATCAGTGCATGTTTGCCTTTTGGGATGTGCAACAAGACTGCCTTGCACCACTATTTGCGAATCCCAACTACCATCCCAAGGCAAGGGTTGTGGAGAACAACCTCTTTCTGCGGATAGGCAGGGAGAACTGGAATAGCTGCCGAGAAGGGGTTCTTGCGGGACTCTCTTGGGCGAAATCTCCAACTGAGTTGTGGTTGCCGTTGAGCGACGAGGCAAGCAAGAGCCTGAAAATCCCAACGAATGATCCCGTCTTGACCGGGACATCCGTCGTCGGCTATGGGTCTGCATCCGAGATGAATCATATCGGCGCTGGGACCCTTGATCTTGTTGTTACCGATCCGCCATTTGGTGACAATGTTTTCTACGGTGACCTATCCAATTTTTTCTATGTCTGGCTCCGGATTCCCCTCAAGGACCGCTACCCGAAGCAGTTTGCACAAGAATATGTACCTCGTGCTCAGGAGGCAATTGCGGACCGCTCGCGCTTCCCAGGGGAGGGAGATTCAGCAGAACAATCTGAAATGTCTGCGGCAGATTTGTTCTATGAAAGGGTCATGACGGAGTGTTGGTGTGAAATCCGGCGAGTCCTGAAGGATGGGGGACTATTGGCCTTCACGTTTCACCACAGCAACGACGCACCCTGGGTGTCAGTGCTTCGAAGTCTCTTTGATGCCGGCTTTGTTCTTGAGGCTACTTATCCAATCCGCAGCGATGAAACCAAGGGCGAAGGCGGTCAATTCGGCTCGCGCAAGATCGAATACGACATCATCCACGTCTGCCGCAAGCGGCTTGAGCAACCCACGCCGGTAAGCTGGCCGAAAATGCGGCAGTGGGTCAAGGCCGAGTTGAAGCGATTGCGCCGGCTGCTGGAATCCTACAAGGCCCGCGAGCTTTCCGACGCCGATATCCGCGTGATCCTTCGCGGTAAGGCCCTTGAGTTCTACAGTCGCCACTACGGCCAGGTCTTCACGTCGGAGAACGAACCGCTGTCGATCCGGGACGCCCTTTTGGGCATTAACCAGTTGCTCGACGAAGACACCGGCCAAGCCGGTGAACGGCCGCCGAGCGTGGTGCAGCCGATCGCCTACCAGTTTCTGCGCCTGTTCGGCCACCACCAATCGCTCAACCGCGACGAAGTGGGCAAGAGCCTGCGCGGCACCGGCATTGTCCAGCGGGAGCTTGAGCAGCGGGGCTGGATCGAAGAGCAAGGCAAGGTCGTATCCCGGGTGCCGATTCCCGAGCGCTTCGACAAAGCCCGCAAGCGCCCCCGCAAGGAGATGAAGTCTGAGATCGACCAGGCCCACTTCCTCATCGGCGCAGCCATGCCCGGCAGCGGCGTGAACCTGGAAGAGGAGCTTGGCCGCGACACCTGGATGGTCCGCCGCAGCGTCGAGGCCGTGCTCGACTGGTACGCCAAGACGGCCGTCGAGCCCGAAATCCAGAAAGCTGCCGCTTTGGCCGGCAGCCTGTTGCGAATGAGTTTGGAGCAGAACCGCACGAAGCTCAAGGAAGAGCAGGGATACCTATTCGACGACCTCAACGACGAAGATTGAACCCGCCGAATCATCGGGGGAGCGTGCCATGCAAGAAATGGACGGAAGCAGTTGGAAACGCCAGGGGTGCAGCATCGTGTGGTCGCCGGACTTGCTTGGCCCGCTCTTGCGCGAGGCCGACGCCGTGCCGCTTCGCACCGTGGTCGGCTGGCTCGATGCTGGCTTCCCGGAGGTTCCGCCCGGCAACCGGCCCACGGTGCTCGTTTGGGGGCTGCAAACCGTCCTGACGACCTTGCCCGATGCGGACTTCCGCTATCAGTGGATCCGCCAGTACATAATGCCACTAAACCGGGCCTTTGCATCGCAGTGGGACCGCGTGGGGCTGGTGTTCGGCATGAACGGACCCAGGAGCTTCTTCGAGTTCAATGAGGCTGACGATTTGGTCTACTTCGGCCGCGGGACCGACCGCACCGACAAGATTCTGATTACCCGCGGAATGTGGAACGGCGCGGCGACCGGCTCGGGGGCCTACCAGCTTATTGTGCCGGGGACCAAGGAAGTCGGGGGATACCATGTCCAACGGATCTCCTGAATGGACAGCAGGCCAAAGCGTTTCCCACCCTGAGATGGGACCGGGCGTATTCATCGCCACGGAGCCGGGAGGGTATGCGCGGGTCTTCTTCCAGCAGGTGGGCGAACGGCGTGTGCCCCTGACCGCCCTGCACCGGGCCGCTTCGTGGGAGGAGCAAGTCGTTGCCCAGGTCCGGCCGGCGACCCGGGAGGCCGTCGAGCGGCTTTGGCTTGCGTTGGAGGCAGAGCAAATCCCCCTGATGGAAAGCGCCGCCACCCTGACGGCGGCCAAGGTGGACCTGCTACCCCATCAGATCGTGCTTACCTACCGGGTCGCCAACGCATCGCCGCGACGATTCTTGATCGCCGACGGTGTGGGCTTGGGAAAGACGATTGAAATAGCGCTCATCTTGCGGGAGCTTGCCTCCCGGGGCGAGTTGACCCGGGCGCTGATGGTCGTGCCGGCGGGCCTGGTCAACAACTGGCGGAGGGAACTGAACGAGACGTTCCACCTTGACTTTGAGGTCTTCGGCAGCGAAGGAGACGTTACCGACCGCAAGAGCAACGCCTTCGCCAAGCACAACCGCCTGATCGCCAGCATTGACACGCTGAAACGCCCCAGCCGCGTGAAGCGGCTCTTGGAGGCCCCACGCTGGGACTTGATCGTCTTCGACGAAGCACACCACCTGACCGCGACCCGATTGGGCAATAAGGTCACCAAAACCCAGAACTTCAAGCTGGCCGAGGCTCTGCGGGAGCACAGCCGGGACCTATTGCTCTTGTCGGCCACTCCGCACCAAGGAGACCATTTCCGCTTTTGGATGATTGTCCGGCTGCTTCACCCCACGCTCTTTGTGGACGTGCAGGACATGATCCACCACCGATATCGCCTCAACGCGGTGGTCTTTCGCCGCACTCAGGCTGACGCCTGCGACACCAACGGCGATCCGCTGTTCTCGCGCCGGCAGGTTCACACCCACGGCTTCCACCTTTCGCAGGCCGAGCGGCGTTTTTACGACGCCCTGATGGACTACCTCCGCGACGGCTACAACCTTGCGCAGACTTCCGGGCAGCAAGGCCGGGCGCTGGGATTCGTCATGACGATCTTTCAGAAGATTGCCGCGTCGAGTTTCGCCGCCGTGGGGGCCACGCTCAGACGCCGGCTGCTGAGTCTGACGATTCACGAGGCCATCGCCTGCGACGAGAATCTCGACCCCGACGGCCGTGATCGTGCCCTGAACGAGGCCCGGGAACAGATTCGGGATATGTTCGGCCTTGGCAACGACCCCATCGGTCGGGCAGAAGCAGACCGGATCTTGGCCGACGCCAAGGTCAAGTTGCTCCGGAAGCTTGGCGAGGCGATTCCCACAGAGCGGATGGAGAGTGAGATCGAGGCGGCAGCAGATGAGGAATCGGCTGCCACACTGGTTTCGGTTGCCCTGCCCGCGGAACGGCGGCGGATTTTCGACCTGCTGAACTTGATCCCGCGAGACGAGGAGAGCAAGACCTTGGAGCTTCTCCGGGCATTGGGCGACCTGTGGGCCGTCCATCCCGGTGAGAAGATCGTGGTCTTCACCACGTATCTCGGGAGCGTCGATGCGCTCAAATTGGCAATTGACAACCAGTTCCCCCGCGCCGGCGTGGAGATACTCAAGGGAGGAGACCACGGGGCCAAGGTTGCCGCCGAGCGCCGGTTCAAGCGTGCCGATGGGCCGCGCGTACTCATCTGCACCGCGGCCGGCCGCGAAGGCATCAATCTACAATTCGCCCGGGTGCTGTTCAACCACGACCTGCCCTGGAACCCAATGGACCTGGAGCAGCGAATCGGCCGCATTCACCGCTACGGCCAACAGCACACTGCCCAGGTCTACAACCTTGTCTCCGCCGACACCATCGAAGGCCGCATCTTCCTGTTGCTCGAAGAAAAGCTCCTGGAGATTGGTAAAGCGTTGGGCAAGGTCGATGAATACGGCCAGGTGACCGAAGACCTTCGGGAGCAGATTCTCGGTCAGCTTTCGGAGAGGCTCTCTTATGACCGACTCTACCAGGACGCTTTGAGGGACCCCACGCTCAAGCGGACCCGGCAGGAGTTGGAGGTTGCCTTGGACAACGCCCGAACCGCTCGGCAGGTGGTTTTTGAGCTTTTCCAGGACCTGGATCAGTTCCGGCTGGACGACTACAAGAAGTTCGAGGACAGCGGCAAGGGCATGGAGCGCCTTCTCCGTTATCTTCAAGCCGGGGTACAGCAGGCCGGTGGCACGGTGCGGCCCTGTGGGCAGTCGCTGTACGAGGTCTCGCTCAATAGCGAAGCCGCGACGCGTATCTCGACGGACCGGGAGAAGGCCAAGGAAGACGATAACCTCTCGCTTCTGGGTATGGAGCATCCCCTGGTGCGCCGGCTGATGGACGCCCACCGGCGGCTACCCGCTGAGAGCCGAAGCCTCGTGGGCCGGCTTTCGGAGGCGAATGGCCAGCAGGGAGCCATCAGCCTTTGGCGAGTGGAAATCCACGGTGGCAAGGGGCATGTCCACCAGCGGATCGTGAACATCGGCCTGAATGCAGAAGGAGAGCGGTACCGGCCGCTTGAGCGGTTAGAGGATCACCCGCACGGTCTAGAGTCGGCCGGGCAGTCCCTTTTCGAGCCACAACGCCGCGCCGAACTGGTCCGTTCTGCCGTCCCCGAGATGATCCGGCGAGAACTGGCCCACTCTGGCGTTCTGACCGAGGACGCCTCGTTCTCAGCAAGGCTGCTGGCATGGGTGGAGGTAGTGTAGCCGGTGACCAGGACATCCGGACGGCAGAGAGCACCGGCAGATTGCTTGAACTCATATGGAATCGTCATTCCTCCTGAAAGCATCGCCACACAACTCGGCGCGTTCACCGCGCAGGCCTTGCTACAAATGAAAACGAACGATCAGAAACCACGAGAAGTTGGCACCGCACGCGACGTGCTGCCGCCGAAGCTGCTTACAGGTGAATAGCTGCCGAGTCAGACTGAATACACGCTCAAGGAGAAAGTGCTGATGCCCAAACCTCGCACCTCCACCGGGCCATTCCCAGCCTCCGCCAGCGGTACCTCGTGTTTGGCGGCCCCCACGGATCCGTTAGAGCCGTTCCGCAAACCCGAATTTACAGAACCGGTAGCCGAATTGGAAAAGCTGCTGTCTCAAAGCAGGCGAGTCTTCCTAATGGGGGCAGGCTGCAGTAAGTGCGCGGGGCTGCCCCTTATGCCCGAACTAACGGATATCGGAGCGTGTCAACCGGTTTGAGACAACTGCTGTTCAGAATTAGTGTCGCGCG
>CAYGZI010000113.1:0-12254 GCA_964354245.1 uncultured Planctomycetaceae bacterium | reverse complement strand
GGTGGTGGGGAAGCGGATGAGGGGGTGACAAGGTGAGGGGGTGAGGGGGTGAAGAGAGTGCAAAGTGAGAAGTGCAAAATGACACGTTGCACTTTTCACTTCTCACTCCATAGCTTGTCGCCCTGTCACCCCTTCACCTTGTCACCCCGTCACCCCCTCATCCCCTCACTTCGTCGGTGCCTTGGCGCCCCCTTTGAGGTCCCACGCCACCAGCCACCGCGTGGCGACCGGCACCAGGCCAAAGTCGTCGTGGAGATGCCGGTCGATGTCGGGCATGTGGGCAGCCCCGTAGAAGATCGCTATCTTCTTCTTCCCCGCGGCGATCTGCTTGCGGAGCACCTCCAACGCCACCTTGTTCCGGTCGGAGATCAGGGCCGAGCCTTTGGGGCCTTCGATCGCCCCCAGCGAGCCCTCCATGTCCTGGAACTGCTCGGCCATCAATCGCTTTAGCGCCAGGGAGCGGTTCTTGTCCAAGAGGGCCGCGACGAGCCGTGCCGTGTCGATGTCGTCGCCGTACCCCTGCTTCGCCAGGCTGTAGGCCACCATGCGCCAGAACATCGTCCAGACGCTCTCTCCGCGCTTCTGCATCGCCTCGGCAAGCTGCTGCGGCGACATGTCGGCGTGGACTAGGTTCGGCTTGGTGTAGTCGATGCACTCCAACTGGAATTGCAGCGAGAGCACCGAAGTCATCAGGGTCTGCAAGATGGTGATCGGGTGCTTCCCGGCCGGGCGAGCCCCCTTGGGAACCCGCGTGCCCTCCGGGGCCACGAGCTCGTAGAGCACCACGTCGTATTTGGAGAACTGCTCGTTTAACTGGTCGTAGTAGCTTCGTTCCGCCACGTGGACGGCGGCAACGAGGTCCACGGTCGGACTGGTCTGGCCGCAATCCTGGGGCGTGTAGGTTACGACGGCCGCCTCCAAGGCCACCGGCTGGCGCCGGGCGTCCCGCGCAAGACGCATGAATTGTTGGCCCTGGTCCGGCTTCTTGGCCTTCTCCGCCTGCGCGGGCGCTTTTGGGGGGGCCTCCTGCTTCTTGGCCCGCTCGGCGGCGCGAACGGCCAGAACCGCCATCGCCAGGGCCGCCGCAGCCAGCATGGTCTTACGATAACGCATCCGCGACCTCCGGACCTTGCAGAATGAAACCCTCGCGGGCTCCCGCGCTGAGCGTGGGGGCCGGGAGAACCAGGAGGGGCCTTTGTCGGTAGTATATACCCGATTGCCGAGAGCTTCTTGCCGCAGTCGCACGATTCTTGGGAACCAGTGCGTGGGTCGGTTCGTCTAAGGCTCAAAGGGCGCGCGCTGGATGTGATACTGGGTAGTATAGGAATATCAGACAACTCGATACCTCTCGACTAAGCCATGCCGTACCCCCCGAACGGCGACTCCGCGGCCAGCCGGACCACGCAGTAGGGTCTGAGCATCTCCCAGAGAGGGCATCTGCCCTCCACCTGCGGAGCGAGTCGAAGCAGCCTGCCGAGAGCGAACGGGCGTCAGTTTAGCCGTTGCGTAGACGTTCAGTGCCTGCGCGGGTAGGAAGTGGGCATCGGCGGTTACTCTCCGGGGGTCCTTCCGTATGGGGTTCGGTGCTTCCCGTATGGGCAACTGCGGGCGGGCTCGGGGAAACAGCTTGACGAGATTCGGGACCCCGATCATGATGAATTGCTAATATGGGAAAATGTGGAAAAATATGCGTGCAGGAAGCAGTTAGGAAAAATGGGAAATCCGGCAACCTCCCTTGCGGGGTACTTGCCGGCCGTTGTCGGGCGTGCTGGACTGCCAGACTGACGCGGAATTGATTTGACACGCTTACGTAAATGCGTTTCGATAAAGTGACATCCAACTAGGAACTGGTGCGAGGGACCGGCAAGCGGACGGTTTCACACGCTTCGAGTCCCACGGATTGCGACCGTGGAGCGGGGAGAGTGTCGAAACGCCGCGTGGCTGCCCTCCAAGTGCCAAGCCGTGGAACAGGGCATGAGTCAGGGACCTGGAACCGTTGACGTTCGCGTCCAGTGCGCCGCGTCGCCCGATTTTCCCGGGTGGCTGGCGCAGTCGGGCGGCTCGCTGGTCGTTTCCACCTACCAGGCAGGGAAGGTGGCAATGATCGGCTGGGACGGCCGACAGGTGACCCTCCTGATGCGCGAGTTCGACAAGCCGCTGGGGTTGGCGGTGCAAGGATCGCGCATTGCGTTGGCCACCCGGCACGACCTCGTCCTGTTTGCCGACGCGCCCCTGTTGGCCTGGGACTACCTGGAGGACCAACCCGGGCGATATGACGCTTTGTATTTGCCGCGGGCGACGTACCACACGGGAGACCTGCACACGCACGACGTGGTTTTCCAGGGAGACGACCTGCTGCTGGTCAACACGCGGTTTTCGTGTTTGGCGAGGCTGAGCGCCGGTTTCAACTTCGCCCCGGTTTGGCGGCCCGACTTCGTGACCGATCTGGTTCCGGAGGACCGCTGCCACTTGAACGGGCTGGCGCTGGTCGAGGGACGGCCCAAGTACGTCACGGCCTTGGGGACGACCGACCAACCGGGCGGATGGCGGCCGAACAAGGCGACCGGCGGCGTGGTCATCGACGTGGAGACCGGGGAGGTCGTTTTGGGCGGGTTATCGATGCCCCATTCGCCCCGGTGGCACGAGGGGAGGCTTTGGCTGCTGAACTCGGGGACGGGCGAGTTGTGGGTCGTCGAGCCGGACACGGAGCGGTCCGACGTGGTGTGCGGATTGCCGGGTTACTTGCGGGGGTTGAGTTTTGTGGGGCCTTACGCGCTGGTGGGGCTCTCCAAGATTCGCGAGAAGCACATTTTCGGCGGGTTGCCGATTCAACAGCGCTTTGAGAGACTGCGGTGCGGGGTAGCCGTCGTGGATCTCCGCAGCGGGCTGGTGCCGGGAATGTTTGAGTTTACCGCCGGGTGCGAGGAACTATACGACGTTCAGTTTTTGCCTGGAGTCTGCCGGCCGATGATCCTGAACCTGGACAAACCGGCGGTCCGCCAGGCCATGACCAATCCCGACTCCTCCTACTGGCTGCGGCCGAGCGCGGAGATTCCTCCGGCCGGCGACGGCGGTGCAGGGGTCGGCCAGGGCCAGTCGCCCCCGGTGTCTTCAGGGCACCAGGAGGCGGCTTTTGAGATTGCGGGCAACAGGCTTCCGGGTTCCGGAGCTCCGATTTGAGGGACGTTAGCAATGTCGCTTTTCCGTTTGCCAAAGCTGCGAAGTAGGACCACTTCGAGAGACAACCTCCGCAACCGGACCCGCCGGGAGGCCGGACGGGCCAGCCGCGGCTTGAAGCCGCGGCGGTTGAGCGTGGATCCGTTGGAGGAGCGGATGCTCTTGAGCTTGGCCCCTGCCGAGCTGACGGACACGATGATCAACCGCCGGATCGACCAGGGGCCGATCGGAACCGAGATCTACACGGAGCCTGGAACCGGGGACCAGTTCCCCAAGTGGGTCGGGGTGGCCGGCATGCCCACGTTTACCGCCCCGCTGAGAAGCGACCCGACGACGATCGCGGGCCAGTCCCTGGCGGCCGACCGCGACGGCGACTTCGCGGTCGCTTGGTACCGCGCGGACGAGGTGCGGCAACTGAGCACCCAGCCCAACGGGACCGTCAACCGGGACCTCCTCGGAAACCCGATCTACGTGTCCGTCGTGGACCCGTCGACCGGCCTGAACCTGACCGACGGCAATATCTACGCCCGCTATTTGACCGACGAGGTGCAGCGGATCACCCTTCCCGATCAGATCCTGGACAACAACAACCCCAACGCCTACGGGCGGATCTCGCTGAAGTACGGCGGCAACGAGGTGCAGAAGATCTCGATTACGGCGACGTACCAGCCGTTTACGCCTTACTACATGCAGCCGATGATTGCAGGACCGTTCGTCCTCGGCTTCGACGTCAACGGCGACAGTGCGATCGGGGCGGGCGAAACCACCACGGTCTTCTTCAACGAGGCGAATTACCTCTCCACCAACCCGTCGCTCAACCCGGCCAAGGTCCTGCAGACCCAACTGCAGAATCTCGGCGGCGCCCTGACCGACGTCGCGGTGGTCGGACTGACGCCGCACGACTACGAGATTCAGTTCGGCAACGCCTCGGCGGGTGTGAATCAGCCGACGATCCAGGTCATGTCGTCCAGTTTTACCACGGGGTTCTTGCCCGCGGTGACGGTCGCCACCGTGCGCCAGCCGACCGACATTCTCGGCATCCCGGTCTCTCCGACCGATCCCAAAAACACGGCGACGGCGATCGAGCAGTTCTTCAGGTACTCGGGCGCCCCCACGGTTTCCGTGACGCCGGTGGATCTGCCCGGGTATCTGCCCGGGTATCTTCCCGGCACGGTGTTCGACGTGCGGTTCACGGGGGCCTGGAGCAAGAAGGACGTGCCGCAGTTGGCGATCGCGGGGGCGCAGGACGACGCCAGTCCGCCAAACTCGCTGATGGGCTCGCCGCAGTTGAGCGTGAGCACGCTGAAGGAGCCGAGCCCCGAGTTCCGCGTCAACGCGGAGGAGGCGGACAACCCCTTCACGCCGCTGCCGGACTTCTTAAACCAGAGTGCGCCCGCGGTGGCCATGGATGCCGACGGCGACTTCGCCATCACCTGGCAGAGCGAGGTCCCCGAGTGGATCACGCCGGGGAGCAAGATGGACATCTTCGCCCGGCGGTTCACGCCGCAGGCACTGGTCGATTCCTCCTCCGCCTGGACCGACGCCAACGCGACCGTGGTGCAGAGCGTCTGGCCGCTGGGGGACGAGTTCCAAGTCAACACCTTCACCACCGACGAGCAGTACGAGCCAGCCATCGGCATGGACGCAGACGGCAACTTTGCGATCGCCTGGGCGAACTTGGGCCAGTCGGTGAGCTTCTTCAACGGGATCATCGCCCAAAGGTACAACCGCGACGGAGAGAAGCTCGGCGGCGAGATCCAAGTCAACATCTACAACACCAACGAGCACTACGATCCGTACGTCGCGCTGAGCCGTGCTGGGCACATGCTGGTCGCGTGGACGGAGTCGTGGCCGGGGGCCCCGTCGCCTGGAGGGGCTCTCATCAACGCCAAACTTTACTCCCCTGCGGATTCCCAGGGGCTGTCGACCGTCTTGCTCAATGAAGCGCAAATCCCCATCCCGGGTAACGGAGTGGAGACGGTCGCGGCGTTCAATGCCAACAACGACTTCCTGATTGCCTGGACCGTCACCACCCTGGGCGTCATGGACCCCGATGGCACCGGCGTACCGCAGTCGCTGGGCGTCTGGGCGCGGATGTTCCGCCTGGACGGGACGCTTCTCCGCGACACGTTCCGCGCCAATAGTGCCAGCTTCAACACCGGGAGCACGCCCGCTTGGCCCCTGGATCAGTTCGGGGGACAGGCCGGGCTGGACGCCGACGGCGACGTGTTTATCTCCTATAACGGCTACGGCCCGGACGTGGATGCGGCGATCCTGTTTCCGCCCGACGTGGACGCGCTCATCGAAGGCCCGTTCACCCTCATGCAGACCTTGATCGACGCCGCCAGTGCGGGTGCGACCAACGAGCAACTGGGCCAATTGCGCGCGATGCTGGAGAGCACTTACGGAGTCTACCGCGGGGAGGCCAACGGGGTGATGTTCTCCAGCTTCGATGCCGCCGCCGGCACCGGCGACCCGCTCAACATCCTCGAAATCGACGCGATCATCAACGCCACCGCCGACGGACACAACTCGCGCTACTTCATCGCCTTCGATCCCACGACCGACGGCGGCAACTTCACCTTGCGCCTCTACCACCCGGACCTCGGCGGATTCGAGGTGACGGGCAACATCGCCTTCGACGTCAATCTCAACAACACCCGGAACAACATTCACGACGAGCTGACGGCCCTGAACCGGGTCTTCAGGGCGCTCGCGGAGCCCCCGTACGACGGCCCGGTCGCCGTCCGGTACGTCAGTCCCTTTGAAGTCCTGCAGCGTCAGGGGACCCCCTGGGCGTTGGATCAGGGCTTCCCCCAAATCTTCCCGAACGACGTTGTCTTCGAGATCACCTTCCAAGGCAGTGCCCACGACAAGGACATGACGCTCTACGTGGACAGCAGCGCCCTGACCAGCCCGGGGACGAATGAAGTCCAGATCCTCCAGTTCTACCCGCAGAACATGGCGGACCAGGACGGGTGGTTTGCGCTGCAGATCGGCGCCAACACGACGTTGGACCTGTTCTTCGATCCGAACAACCTGGGGGCGGTCGCCATGACGATCCAGAACGCCCTGCAGAGCATCAACACCGGGACCCCGGCCGCCCCGGTGTACCCTTATGCCGGTGCACAAGTGACGTCCCTGCCCGGGGGCCCTCCGTACCAGTTCCAGGTCGTCTTCCTCCCGCCCAGCGGCGGCGTCAACCACCCGCCGATCGGCCAGGGGATTCCACTGAACCCGACCAACACCTTCGTCGGGATCATCTTCTCGCAGACCACCGTGCAGGGCGGTGCGACGACGGCCCCGCCCCCGGGTCTGGTTCACTACATGTACGGCGACGAGGGGACAATCCAGGAGGCCGCCTCGATGTCCGTCCAGCCCGCCGGCTCGTTCGTCTCGGCCTGGATGGAAGGCGAACGATTCAGCGACGGCTCGGTCGCGGCATACAACCTCTATTACCGGCAGTTTCAGGAGAGCACCGATACCGCCGGCCCGGAGGTAACCGAGGTCGCCGCTGCGGACGGGACGGTCATCCGCGACCAGGCGGTGCTCGAGGTCCCGGTCTCGCAGATCGTCGTGGCCTTCGACGAGGACATGAAGGTCAGCGGCCAAACTCAAGTCCTCGCCTTCAGTTCGGCGCAGCCGGGGAAGTACGCCCTCACGCTGGGAACCAGCACGACTGCCGACATCACTTTCAGTGCAACGAACCTCGCCCAGCAAGCGGCGGCGATCCAGGCCGCCATTGCCGATATCAACACGGGCACCGTGGCCAACCCGGTCTACCCGTATGCGGGAGTCGAGGTGACCGCGCTGCCCGGTGGTCCTCCCTACCGATTCCAGGTTGCCTTTCAGGTCGCCAGCGGGGACGTACCGCCGATCGCGCAGGCCACTGCGCAGGTGCCGGTCCCGGCGTACCCGGGCGTGATCAGTTCTCAGACGAACATCTGGAACAGCGTGACCAACCCGCAGAACTTCCGCCTTACGAAGAACGGACACCCGATCGCCGGCGGCGTCGTGGCCGTTCAATACGGGATGAACAAGGCCAGGGACCTCGGCTTGGGTACGAGGCCGAGAAACCATTGGGAGGCAGTGCTGACGCTGGACGGCAACGGCGCGGATCCGGGGGTCGTCCCGCTTTCGCCCGGCGAGTACCAACTCGAAGCCTTGGCCCCGACGGCCAGCGCAAGCGGCTTGAACGACAGGGCAGGGAACTCCCTGGGGCGAAACGGCTTCGTCCCCAGCGGGGCGAGTTTCTCGCTGACCTTCCAGGTGACGAACCCGGCCCCCGTCGATGACACGCCCGCGTCCGGGGGTGGGATCGGCACCAACGGCAGGACCCACCCGGAAACCCCGCATGCTGGGGCCGTCGACGCCGACGGCGACTCCATCGTGGTTTGGACGGCCTTCGACGCGAACTTCAGTCGCGACCGCGTCTACTTCCGGATGTACGACGCCGACGGCACGCCGGCCGACTTGCCGCTCGTGAATCCCGCGACCGGCCAGCCGGTCCTGAACGCTTCCGGCCAGCCGATCGTGATTCCGGACGCGGCCCCGGTGATGCTCGTTACAGGGACCGACCTCGCGTTCATCGACGACAATCAATCCTTTGGGAGCGTGGCCTGCGACCCCGACGGCGACTTCGTCATTACCTGGACCAATTCCCGGGGCGGGAACGAGGACGTCTACGCCCGGCAGTTCAACGCCATGGGTGGTTTGCTGGGGGTGGATATCGCTGGGAACCTCGTGTTCGATCCCCGGGCCGCCACCGCGTCCTTCCTCGTCAACAACTACACGGTCAACAGCCAGAAGTGGTCCAACGCGGCCATGGACGCGGCTGGGGACTTCATTATCACGTGGTCGAGCTTGGGTCAGGAAGACGGGGGCCAGCTCGGCAACGGCTACGGGGTCTACGCGCGGCGCTATGATTCGCTCGGGCAGCCGCTGGCGCCGGAGTTCCAGGTGAACGTCACCACGGGGGGCGATCAGCGGTTCTCGAGCGTCGCCATGGACGCTCAGGGCGGCTTTGTGATCACCTGGACCTCTAGCGCCAACGGCGTCGGCGACGATATCATAGCCCGCAGCTACTTGCCGGACGGCTCTGCTCAGGCCGGCCCCTTGTTCGGCCAGCAGGTCGTCAATCAGACCACCGCCGGCGAGCAGAGGTATTCGGACGTGGCCCTATCGGCCGACGGCACGCAGTTTGTCGTGACCTGGTCCAGCCAGGGCCAGGACGGAAGTGGCGACGGGATCTACGCACGGACATTCCAGCGTGCGCTGACAGCCATCCCGCGCCGAGTGTACGTGGATCCGACCATTCCGCCCGAGGGAGTCCGCGTTCCGGATTTTTCCCTTGTGTTTGGCATCGGCGTCCTGCAGCGCCAGATCGTCATTCCCGTTACCCAGAACTTCAGCATCGCGGACTTGAACGTGCGGTTGACCCTGGAGCACCCGCGGGACAGCGACTTGATCATCACCTTGATCGATCCGCTTGGGAATCAATACGTCCTCGTGAACCGCAGACCGCAAAACCCTGCGGGCACGTACCTGGACGGGGCGAACTTTGACGGGACCATACTCGACGACCAGACGATCACGGCGATCGCGGCGTACCCCGCGGCCCAACCCCCCTTTCCCGGTTCCTGGATCCCGGAAACGCTCTTGGGGCCGCTCAATAACACATTGGCTGCCGGGACTTGGACCCTGAGGATCGCCGACATGCGGCCAGGGCCGTTTGACGTCTTGCCTGGCGGCACAATTTACTCGATCCCCGCATTCCTGCACGACTGGGCCCTGGACTTCCAGCCGGCGGCGCTCGCGTCGCCGGACTTCCGCGTCAACACGTCGGCTCAAGGGAACCAGAGCTATCCTTCGGTGGCCATGGACCGCAAGGGTGGGTTTTTGATCGCCTGGAGCGGCCAAGGGGACCAGCCCGGCCAGGTGGACCAGTCCGGCTTCGGCGGCGTGTATTACAAGAGATACGGCTTAACGGTGGGGAGCGAGACCCGGGTCAATGCCGTGACCGCGGGGAGCCAGTGGATCTCCTCCGTGGGCACCGACGCCGACGGCAACTTCGTGATCGTCTGGACCGGGGTGGACCCGACCGACCCTGCCAAGACCGCGGTATTCCGGTATACCAGCGTTACGCGCACGACGCTGCCCGACGCCACGGGGCCGTGGCTGACCGACGTGCTCACTTCTCCGGGGCGGGAGCGGATTTTCTCGGGAGACATCCTTCCTACCAGCGGCGTGACGCAGTTGATCGTGGGGTTCGACGAGGGCCTTTCCGTCCAGGGCGGCCCTACCGGCTCCTCCACCGTACTGAATCCGCACAACTGGCGGTTGGACCTCGGGACCACGGAAATCTCCGGCGGCATCCAGGGCATCAGCTTCCAGCGCAATCCCTTGACCCGGAAGTACGAGGCCACGGTCTCCTTCGACGGCAATGGGACCGCGCCGGGCGTAACGCCCTTGGCGCCGGGCCAGTACGCGCTGGTGGCCAGGGACGCGATCACCGACGGCTTCAACGCCCTGGACGGCGACTATACCGGCACGCCGGGGACCGATCCCGCGGTTACCGGAGCCGACGGCTACCGCTTTCTCTTCACGGTCGTCGATGACCCGAGGGTGGGAGCCGAGTTCCGCGTCAACCAGCCCGTGTCCCCGGAACAGCGGCTGGCGGCCCATTGGGGGACTGGCCAAGGGCAAGAGCAGTCGACGCACGCGGTTGCCGTGGACCACGACGGCGACTTTATCGTGGCCTGGACCAGCTACGGCCAGGACAATCCCGGTGAGCCGGCCAAGGCGGGCGTTTACATGCGCGTCTACGACCGCAACAACAACCCGCTCACCGACGAGACCCTGGTGAACACGTACGTCGTGGGCCACCAGCGGAACGCCGCCGTGGCCTGCGACGCGGACGGCGATTTTGTGGTCGTCTGGGAAAGTGAAGGGGAGGACCCGAACGGGACCTGGGGGATCTACGCCCAACGGTTTACTTCCATGGGCGCGCCGCAAGGACGCGAGTTCCGCGTCAACACCTGGATCCCGAACGACCAGGTCAATCCTGCGGTGGCGATGGACTACGCCGGGAACTTTGTCGTCGTTTGGGCCACCGGTGGGCAGAGTTACAGTTTCTTCAACGACATCCGGGGCCAGTTGTACAACAACGTAGGCCAGCGGGTCGGGGCCGAGTTTCTCGTCAACCAGCCGAGCCTGGCCGGGGCGACTTCCAACCCCGGCAGCGCGCAGAACAACCCCGCCGTGGCCATGGACCCGCAGGGGAACTTCGTGGTGGCCTGGGACAACGTCACAAACCAACGAAATGGGGCGGCCGTGGACAGCGTGGTCCTGGGCCGGCTCTATGACCGGCTGGGAGTCCCCAATGCCACCACTCCCAATGCGTTCCAGGTGAATGTGGGTGATACCGGCTTCTATTCGGACCCCGAGCACACGCCCCATGAAACCGCCGGCGGAGGGACCGTCATGCACCACACCGCCCGGAACCCCCAAGCGGCTATGGACGTCGCCGGCAACTTCATCGTGGCGTGGGAAGCCTGGCAGGATAACGACCTCGATGCCGTGGCCGGCGTCGACAGCTACGGCGTCTACTTCCGCCGCTTCAATGCCAACGGCACGGCACAGATGACCGTCGATCACCAGGCCAACCTCGTGATCACCACGAGCACATTGACCATCCCGGATCCGACGATTCACAGCGACGTGTTTGCGGGCGATCAGGTGAACCCCTCGGTGGCCATGGACGCGGATGGCGACTACGCGGTGGTCTGGAACGGCAACGGCGCAGAACCCCACCCCATTAACCCCGGCGATCCGCTTTTCCCGGTTGTCAACTCCGACCCGGCAGGCGTCTGGGTGCGCAACTTCCATGCGGGGATTCCGACCCCCGGCACACCCCCCCCGGAGTATGTAACCGTCCAGACGCGGGTCAACGCAACGCTCGCGGGCATTCAGGAGTTTGCCACGGTGGGGATGACGCGCGACGGGGAGAAGGTGGCCGTGTGGAACGGCCGAGGCGTGGGGGATTCCAACGGGATCTTCGCCCGGCGGTACCTTGAAGCCACCGACACGGCCGGACCGCTGGTCAGCGACTTCAGCACCTCCGGTCCCTTGACGATTGACAACGGCACGCAGATTACGCAGGCGGTCCGTTTTCTGGTCGTCACTTTTGACGAGGACATGATGACCACGGGTCCGAACAGCGTGACCAACCCGGCCAACTACCGCCTGATGTTCAACGGCGTGCAGTTGACGGGGAGGATCAAGCACATCGACTTCGGCCTGAACGAGGCATCGATGATAGCCCCGACTCTGGGCGGCGCGTACCCCGCGACAAACAAGTACGAGGCTGTGTTGGAATTGGACAGCAACCCCGCGACCCCCACCGACGACCCCCTGGCGGACGGCCACTACGACCTGGTCGTGATGGGCAACCTTCGCGACACGATGGGCAACCCGATGGGAGTCACGGGGCTGACCCCCGCGGGGATTCCGTCCGTCTCGCGGAGCTTCGACGTCCTGGTCCCGCGCAACTACAACGAGGTCCGCGTGAACGCGGATCCCGCGGGGCGGCAGTTTACCTACGCCGCCGACAACCCGACCGTGGGCAGCAGCCAGACCGTGGCCAGCGACCCCAACGGCGATTACGTGGTCGTCTGGACCAGCGACCAGGCCGGCGCCCAGGGCGTCTATGCCAAGATGTACCAGGTGACCTGGACCACCGACGCGACCGGGGCGCGGCAGTCGTCGATTACCGAGGTGCCGGCGATAATCAAACCCGGAGACGAGAAATACCCGAACGAGATTCCGGGGCAGCCCTGGCCGAACAATGAAATCCTCGTGACCAGCGACGTGACCGCCATGCACCCCGCGGTGGCCCGCGATGCGGACGGCGATTTTGTCGTCACCTGGTCGCAGGAAAGCACCGATCCCGCGGTGAGCTGGGACGTGTATGCCCGCCGCTACACTGCCGCCGGCGCGCCGCTGGGCGGCGCGTTCCCGGTCAATACGGAGACCAACGGCGTCCAGCGCTATTCGGCAGTCGCCATGGACGTGGAAGG
>CAYGZI010000112.1:0-12291 GCA_964354245.1 uncultured Planctomycetaceae bacterium | reverse complement strand
CATCCTTTCTCCTTACTGAAGCGGAAGCAGGCGGCGGCGCCGATCAGTCCCGCCAGAATGCCGCAGACCGTATAGGTGACCGCGGCCTCGGGCAGCCAACTCGCCAGGGGCCGCTCGCCCCCGGCCGCGCCGTAGTACAGCTTGGAGCCGGCCTTGGCCAGGAAGGCGAGCACGTTGGACGCCAGTCCGGCCAGGGCAAGCCGGACGTAGATCGAGCGCCCGCTCCGGGCGCCTATCAAGGCCAGGTCCATCAGGAAGCCCGTCAGTCCGAGGCTGGTCATCGCGCCGACGCCCATTCCGCGGGCCCCCGCGAGCCAGAGCCCGCCGCCGCCCGCGACGGCGCTCAGGTTCATGATCGAGGCCGAGCCGAGCCGCGGAACGAGGGCCAGGCCGAGGGCCAGCGGCAGGACGACGCGGAGGATATTGTGGCCGGGGATGCCCAGACCGAGCCTGACCGCCGACGAGGCGACCGCCGATCCGACCCCGAGGACCACCAGCATAGCCAGCTCGACGGCGGAGATGGTCCGGTCGGTCTGGTCCAACGGCCGCCATCGCCGGGCCAGGCCCAGCGCGGGATGGAAGCTCAAGACCGCTACGCGCATGGATTGGAGTCCTTACCTAGGGCCTCGATTTCAGGTCCAGATCGATGGTTTGCGTGCCGGGTTTGACCTCGAAGCACAGCGGCGTCTGGGTGGCGGTAGTATACCGCGGCGAAAGCCGGGACACCAGGGCCCGATGGGCATTGCAGGTGCGGACGAAGGCAAGGATCTTTTCGTCGGAGTAGAGCGGCGGTGGGATCTCGCCATCCAGCTTCGTGTGAACCCACGCCCGGTCCTCCAGGCACGTCCACCCGAACCACTGAAGTCCGTTGGGAAGGAATCGTCCCTGGGGCGGGTGCTTGAGATCGACCATCTCCCCGGCCGAGAGCCAACGACACGGAAGAACAGACAAACAGAGACAAAACGCCTGCTGAGATGCGGCTCCTACCTGCACCCTCGAATTGGCTAGCGACGTTCGACCCAAAGCAGTTTGCCTTGACGCATCTCCAGAGTTTACAATAGCGGCGTCTTTTAGGAAAGTGGTCCACAAGAGGGCAAATGCCCGCAGGATGGCCGTGTTCTACCCTGACCAGAAGCCCGATGACATCCATCCCATATCACGACGAGGACCGATCATGAGACACGCAGTTGCGATTTCGATGACGGCGATGTTGGTCGCCGCAGGTGTTGGCCTGACACAAAAGCCGGATGGCGGAAAGCAGCCCGGCCGAAAGAATGCCCCCGGCGATTCCGCTCAGCGACCCACCTACCCGGACGTGAAGTACGGGCCATATGCCAGGAACGTGATGGACGTTTGGCTTGCCAAGTCGGACAAGCCCACGCCGGTGCTGGTGTCGATCCATGGAGGTGGATTTAGCGGCGGCAACAAGAGCGTCAACCCCGGTCTGCTGGCGGAGTGCCTCAAGTCGGGCATCTCGGTCGTCGCCATCACCTACCGGTTATCCGGCGAGGCCATCGCTCCCGCCCAATTCCTCGACTCGGCCCGGGCGATCCAGTTCATCCGTTCCAAGGCGAAGGAGTGGAATCTCGACCCGACCCGAATTGCCGCTACGGGAGGATCGGCGGGGGCAGGGATCTCGCTGTGGCTGGGCTTCCATGACGACCTGGCCGACCCGAAGAGCGAAGATCCCCTGCTGCGGCAGTCCACCCGCTTGACGTGCATGGCGGTTTTCGACGGGCAGACATCCTACGATCCCCGGTTCCTTCGGGAACTGTTTCCAGGCACGGACACCTACAAAATTGGTGCCCTGGCAAAGCTCTTCGGCGTGGACCCGAACAACCTGGATCATCTGCCCTGGGAGAAGTACAGGCTGTTCGAGGAAGTCTCGCCGCTTACCCACCTGACGAAGGACGACGCACCGGCCCTGCTGATTTACGGCAGCAGCATGGAAACGCCGATCACGAACCAAGGGATTGGGATTCATCATCCCCGGTTTGGGAAGGTTCTCAAGGAGAAGATGGACGCCCTGGGCATTGAATGTCAGGTCCATGCGGGCGCAAGACAGGGAACCGATGGGGTGAAACTGACAATGGACTTTGTGAAACGCCACTTCGGCATGAAATAGAGATGATTGCCAAAATCCTGCCGTGGCAGAGGTCTACAAGGTGCTTCGCTCAGGTCACGACTCAGTTTAGGAGGAGGCGATGCGTCGGAGATTGTTATGTGTCCTTGTTGGCGTCGTATTGGTGCTCGTGCCACTCTGCTGCTTTGCCCAGGTTGCCACGGGGCAGAAACCGCTCCGGGTCTACTTCGTGGGCAATAGCGTCACCGACACGATCAACTATCGGGCGCTCGCCGAACTAGCGAAGAGCCGGGACCACAAGCACGTCTGGGGCCGCCACATGATCCCCGGTGCTCCCCTCCAGTAGCCTTGGATTGGATGTCCGACCCCGACGGGGCCGGGTCGTCGAGTGGTGTGCCGCCACTCCTGTGCGTCACGTCCTGTAGGAAATGCTGCGCCCCGAGTTGATCGGGATCGCGATCGGCCCGATAATGGGGGCCCCGCCAAACTGAACTGAACGGGTCCGCGTATGAAGAACGTCAGCATCTTGAACGACGTCCTCGGCCCGGTAATGCGCGGCCCTTCAAGCTCCCACACGGCGGGCTCGTATCACCTGGCCGCGTTGGCCCGGTCGCTGCTCGGCGAGCGACCCGTCGAAGTGGAGATTGCTTTCGATCCGGATCGATCCTATGGGAAGGTCTACCGCGAGCAGGGCTCCGATCTGGCCTTCGTCGCCGGACTGCTGGGATGGCCGATTACGGACGACCGGTTCGCTCGCTCCCTGGAAATCGCGCCGAACGAGGGACTCTCGGTCCGCTTCCAGACGCGTCCGCTTTCGGAGGACGACCATCCGAATACCGTTGGCCTTCGGTTAACCGGAATCGCCGGGCAGGAAGTCTCCCTGATCGGGCGATCCGTCGGGGGAGGGGCAGTCGAGATTATACGGCTCCAAGGATGGCCCGTGATGCTCGACGGATCGGCGTACGAGGTTGTGGTCGAGGCAGATGCGACGGCCACGGCCGAGGTGCTCTCTTTGCTCGTCTCCGATGGACGGGCCCTTCTCGAGCCGTCGCGGCAATCGCGAGATCGATTGGCCCTGCTCTCCGCTCGCCGGCGATCGCCGCTAAGCGAAGAGGCACGTCGGAGACTGAAATCGACTGCCGGGGTCCAGAACTTGTGGCAGACGGAGCCCCTCACGTTCGTCAAGCGGGGCGCACCTCTCGCAGAAAGCGCATCCGAGTTGCTCGCATTGGCGCAGTCGCGGGGACTCTCGGCCGGGCAACTGGGCATCGCCTATGAGGCCGAGCTTCTCGGAGAACCGGAATCCCGCGTAGTCGAGGAGATGGCTCGACGGTTTGACGTCATGCTGGCCGCCGTGCACCGGGGGCTCCAGACGGAAGTGCCGCCCATGCAACTGCTGCGTCCGACCGCCGCGCGAGTTTTTCGGAGCGAGTCGGAGGGCAAGGTCGCGGTCGGCGGCATGCACACGCGTGCAGCCGCCCGCGCGATGGCCGCGATGCACGTCAACTGCGGAATGGGCGTTGTCTGCGCGGCCCCCACGGCAGGTTCGGCGGGAGTCCTGCCGGGGGTCCTGGCGACCTTGCACGAGGAAAAGGGACTGGACAGGAACTCGATCGCTCGCTGCCTGTTCGCCGCGGGCATCGTGGGAGTCGTCGTAGGCGAGCGGGCAACGTTCGCCGCCGAGGTGGCCGGCTGCCAGGTCGAGATCGGGGCTGCCGGCGCCATGGCTGCGGCTGCCGTCGTGGAGGCCGCGGGCGGGACGGCCGGGCAGGCGGCGGATGCGGCGGCCGTCTGCTTTCAGAATACCATGGGATCGGTGTGCGATCTGGTGCAAGGGATCGTGGAAATCCCTTGCCATACCCGAAACGCCGTCGCGGCTTCCTCGGCTTTTGTCGTGGCCGACCTGATTCTCGGCGGCTACGGGAACCCGATTCCCCTGGACGAGACGATCGATGCCGTGCATGCGGTGGGCCGGATGCTCCCCTCGGAGCTCCGGGTCACAGGCCTGGGCGGTCTGGCAGTTGCGCCGTCGGCTAAGGCGATGAAGCGGTTGAGATAGAGGCACACCGATGGCAGACGCGCTTCAGCGGACCGTCCGGATCTTCTCCGCCAGTGACGTGCGGCAAGCCCTGCCGATGGCCGAGGCGATCGCGGTCATGAAGACGGCCTTCGAGACCCTAACGCGCGGCGAGGCCGTGCTCCCGCTGAGAACGCACATCGAAGTGGCCAAACACCGGGGCAATGCGATGTTCATGCCCTCGTACTTGCCCTTGGAGGACCGGCTTGGGATCAAGGTCCTGGCCCTCTTCGAGGGCAATGCGGACCGCGGCCTGCCGCGGATTCAATCGCTGATGCTGCTCTTGGACGGCGCGACCGGCAGCCCCCTCGCTCTCATGGATGGAGCTTCTCTCACGGCCATTCGCACCGGCGCTGCATCGGGGGCCACGACGGATCTCCTCGCACGGCCCGATGCCTCAGTTGTCGTTATCTTTGGGGCGGGAGTCCAGGGGCGGACTCAACTGGAGGCGACTTGCTGCGTCCGCACGATCCGCCACGCGTGGATCGTTGATCCGAACGCCGACGCCGCCCGCGAATTCGCCCGGGAGATGTCCGGCCGCCTCCAAGTCGAAGTCCGCGTGGCCCTGAGTGCGGCCGAGGGGGTCCGGGACGCCGATATCCTCTGCACGGCTACCGTCGCCAAGACGCCCGTCTTCGCCCACGCCGATCTCAAACCGGGCGTTCATATCAACGCCGTCGGTTCGTATCAGCCGACGGTCCGGGAAATCCCCGAGGAGACGGTCGCGCGAGCCAGGATTGTCGTGGATCACCGGGTGAGTGCGCTGGCCGAGGCGGGGGATCTGATCGTGCCCTTGAACCAAGGGATCGTTCAAGCAAGCGCTCTGCAGACCGAGCTGGGTGAAATCGCCTGCGGCGCGAAGCGGGGGAGGACCTCGGCGCACGACATCACGCTTTTCAAATCCGTAGGCGTCGCGATCCAGGATCTGGCTGCGGCGGCCAGGGTGCTGCAGCGCGGGGCAGAACTCCGTCTGGAGACTCAAGCCCAATTATGAGCCGCAAGGCACCGCAGTCTGTGATCGGTTGGGATCGAGAGTTCCGGGCTCGGCTAGAAGCAGAGGGCGGTGCCACACGTTGGACTCGCCTGCCATGGGCATACAGTGCGAATGCGACACACAGAGCGAATACAGCAAAGAGAAGCGCATTCTGCACGTGCGTCTTCGGGCGACGGTGAATGAGCGAGCGTCCGGTGGACTTTGCCGCGGCGGGTGTTGTACTGCAAGACGTGTAAGGCGCGTTTCTCCGAGCGGAAAGGGACGCCGTTGTTCGACACGCGGTTGCCCGAGGAGAAAGTGGAACGCCACAACGGGACCGACCGCAACCGCAACGCGAGGAAGGTCCGCAAGACCTACTGTTTCTCGAAGGACTGGGACGTGCCTCAAGCCGTGACCTGCTTCACTAGGTACAGTTGCAATTTCTGCTGGGCTGTGCGAACGCTCCGCGAACGGACAGCCACTGGCCAGTGGTGTCACCCGGGGGGACGCGAGTGCTGACACTCACCCCATCACCCTCTCACCCCGTCACCCCCTCACCCACGTCTACCATTGCCCCCACAGTCGTGGGGGTCCCGGGCCTTTGCTCCGCCCGGAAGCTACGCTACCATGAGGGGCCGGGGAATGGTCGGATTGCGAGGGTCCCTGGTCCGTGGGGGGTGGTCGGCGCGGCAGGCCCATACACCTGTCCTGCTCGACAGGCAGGAATGCCCGTCCTACTAGGCCGCAAGTAATCCTGCACGTCTGGGATGGAAGTCAAGATCACCGGTGCGATACTGGCCAGGATCGCCAGGTTCCTCAGCGGCGCCAGTGTGCGCTGGATCGACTCCCAGCCCGACACTTGCCAGAGGGTCTACTTCGCCAACCATACAAGCCATCTGGACTCGATGGTCATCTGGTCGTCCTTGCCGCCGGACGTCCGGGCGATTACGCGGCCGGTGGCTGCCAAGGACTACTGGACGGCCGGCCGGCTGCGCCGTTACATGGCGACCAAGGTGTTCAACGCCCTTTTGATCGACCGGACGGAGATTAAGGTCCACCAGAGCCCCGTGGACGTGATGATCCGCGAGATCGGGAGCCAGTACTCGCTGATCGTATTTCCCGAGGGCGGGCGAGGCTCCGGGATGGAGATCGGCGAGTTCAAGAGCGGCCTGTATTACTTGTGCAAGAAGCGCCCGGACTTGGAGCTGATCCCCGTCCACATCGACAACATGAACCGCATCCTGCCGCGCGGCGAGTTTCTGCCGGTGCCGCTGTTGACGTGCATCAGTTTTGGGCCGCCGATGTGGTTGGAGGCGGGGGAGCCGAAGTCCGATTTCCTCCGCCGGGCGCGGGAGGCGGTGCGACGGCTGAAGGAGGTCTGAAGCGTGACGGGGTGACGGGGTGACGCGCAGCGAGTGAAGAGTCACAAGAGGCACGTGAGGAATGAGAAATGAGAAATGAGAAGTGCAAAATGAGAAGTGAGAGGTGCAAACCTGCACTTAGCATTTCTCATTTCTCATTTCTCACTGTGTTCTACGCCCCCTACGCCGCTCACCCCTCGCCGCGTCACCCCGTCACCCCGTCACATCTTCGGCTAGCGCGAGGCGCAGGTAGACGACCATGGTGACCACCCTGGGACTGGTTGGCGGCGTCCTGGTGCTCTTGGGAGCGGCGACGGCCATCGTCCAGATCCTCAAGCGCCGCACCGACACGGCCATCGATCCCGCCATTCTGGAGACCTTCCGTCTGCGGATTCACGCCTGGTGGCTGCTCTGCGCCGTGCTGGCCGCCAGCATCCTCATACGGCACCCGCTGACGCGCCAGTGGGTGACGGTCGTGCTGTTCGGGCTGATCTCCTTTTGGGCCCTGCGGGAGTTCATCACCTTGACCCCGACCCGCCCCGGCGACCACCGCACCCTGTTTTGGGTCTTCTTTGTTTGGTGGCCTTTGCAGTTTGTGCTGGTGGGTATGGACCGCTATGAGCTGTTCAGCATAGTCATTCCGGTGTACGCGTTCCTGTTCATTCCAGCGCGGATTGCGATGTCGGGGGACTCGAAGCGGTTCTTGGAGCGGACCGCCAAGATCCAGGCAGGGCTGCTGATCTGCGTGTACTGCTTGAGCTATGCGCCGGCCCTGCTGACCTTGCCGCTGGCCAAGGACCCCGACGAGGGCGCGCGCCTGCTCTTCTTCTTCGTTCTGATGGTCCAGCTCAGCGACGTCCTGCAGTACGCCTGGTCGCAGGTCCCCAGCAAGCACGTGATCGTTCCAACGATCCATCCGACCAAGACCTGGGAGGGGCTCCTCGGAGGAACCGCCAGCGTCGCGCTGATCGGGGCGGCGCTCTCCTGGGCCACTCCGTTCTTCCCGGACTACTGGTTCGCAGCGATCATGTCGGCGGTCATCGCCGTGATGGGCTTCGCCGGGGCCCTGACCATGTCGGCGATCAAGCGGGACCGGGGCGTGAAGGACTACGGCACCTTGGTGATGGGCCACGCGGGCGTGTTGGACCGGATCGACTCGATCTGCTTTGCGGCCCCGGTGTTCTATCACTTCACGCGGTATTACGTTGGGTGACGGGTGGCGGGTGGCGGGTGACGGGTGGCGGGTGGCGGATGACGCGTGACGAGACGGGATTATGGAGACGCGACATGGCCGTAAAGCACTATCGGGATCTGGAGGTTTGGCAGTTGGCCATGGACTTGGCACAGGAATGCTATCGGGTGACGAAAGCGTTTCCCAGGGAGGAGTTGTTCGGAATGACCAGCCAGATACGCCGGGCGGCGGCCTTGATTCCGGCGAATAACGACGGACCGGATCGGCCGGATGATGTCGGGGCTTCGGCGTTCCCTGGAAAAGCGCATTTAAGCGCACCACCCGTCACCCGCCACCCGTCACCCGCCACGCATCACCCGCCACCTTATCTCAGCACCCCGAACCCTGAACCCTGAACCCTGACCGCTGAACCCTCCAGGACGATCTGCCGCGGCTGCTCGACGGGCTGCGGCCGGCTCAAGTGGCTGCGAAGCGGCGGCTCGGACTGCGCAACGCGCGTGTCGTCCCAGTCCACCGGCACCAGTCGGCCCACCACCGGGGCCTTGGGCGAAGCGTTGCCCGCGCGGTAGATCAGGTTCGGCTCGGGGCGAGGCAGCCGGCCGTCGGCCGCCAAGAGGGGCCCCTGGCGGATCGCGGCGGGTGGCTCGTCGATCGGTTTAAGGGGCGGTGAGCCCTTGGCCACCCACGCCAGCCAGGTGTTCTGCAGGGTCCCCAGCTCGGCGATGCCGTAATGCCGCAGGGTCGCCGTGCCCCATTGGCCGTCGCGCATCCCGTCCTCCAGATAGGCCACGAACCGCCGGCGGCCCTCTTGTTGGATCAGAAAGTCGGCCAAGGAGTATCCCTGGGCATAAAGCGGCATGATGTCTTGGGGATACTCGGTCATCGCGAACATGCGGTTGAACGGAATCCCGCGGTGGGTCTGGAGGAACTCCACCAGGTGCTGCCGGTGTTTGGCCCGCTCCGAAGGATGCTCGACGGTGCTGGCCGCCCCCTCGTCGGCCCAACGCGGGACCGGACAGCGGAAGTGGCTGGCCAGGATCATGTGGGTGATCTCGTGTGGGAGCACCGAGTCCAGGATCCGCTCGGCAGGGCCCTGGATCGTCATGCGCCAGCCGTAGACCTGCCCGCGGTCGAAGACGAACGTGGTCGCCCCGCCGGCGCCAAGGTGGGGACCGACCTGGACCGTCATGACGCACGGCTGGGACCAATTGGCCAGCGCCTTGCCCGTCCACGAGACGGCCAACTCCTGGCGGTGTTTCTCCGCTGCCTTGGCAAAGGCTTCGGCCAGGCGGGGGTCGGCCGTCTGGACGATGAAGTTGGGAGTCTGGTAGCTGGCCCCCAACAGTACACACAGCAGGGCCGCCAGCAGGGCGGCGCCAATGCGTCGAGCTTCCATGCTCCGGGTTGCCTTCCTTGCGGGATCGGATTGGGGGAAAAAGGGGGACAGGTCCAATTTGCCGGAACGGCCCGAAGGGTGCTTCGCACAAATTGGACCTGTCCCCCTTTTTCCCCGCGGGATTGGGTGGCGGCGTCACTGCCTCGATCTCGGGCCGTAGGCGGCAAATCTATCCGGCCGGGCCGAAATCGCAAAGCCCGGTTTTCTCGTTGATGCCGCATTCTAGGGGGCTTATACCCTCCGTGCCCCAAAAAGCCGCGACCGCTGGTCGCGCCGAATGGGAGCGCCACCGCCGGTGGCGGCTTTATGCTATGGGAACGCCACCGCCGGTGGCGGCTTTATGCTGGAGACGACCGATCCGGCACGCTCGACCCCAAGCCCGATGGCTCACTCTGTGCCGAGAACTCCAGCAGCACGGCCCCGGCAGACTCGCCCGGCTCGGCCAGCCTCACGTCGAACCTCGCCCCGTGGGGCAACAACTGCACGGCCTTGATCCGCGCGGCGGGCCCTTCCCGCTGCTGGACTGCCACCTCGGGAGTGCGCGGGAAGGGCGGACAGAAGGCCACGTGGACGCTGGCGATCCGCTGCCCGGCTGCCAGCGGGACGCGGAGCCAGCCGCAGAGCACCTCCGTTCCGTCGGCTGCCCGGCTGCGGGTCTGCTGCTGCACCACGTCGGCCGAGGCGGCCTTGCCCCAGATCATCTTGGGGCCAAGCGGACCGGCCGCCACGGCATTTCGATCCCGGTCAGTGATCGGTGGTGCACCGGGCTCGCGGCGGCGTGCGGCAAGCAACCGGACCCGCCACACCCTCGGGGCCCAAGCGACTAGCTCCTCGCCGGATACCGTGCCCCAGAAGATAACCAGTCCCAGTGGCGATGTTCCCGGGACGCTCAAGGCCCCGGCCATCGCCAAAAGGCTCGCGGTGATCAGGGCGGCGGGGAGAACCGCCCACCGGGCCACGGGTGTCCCTTGGGCCGAATGCCGCCAAGCCGCATGGGCTGCGGCGGCCGCAGCGGCCAGCAGGATCGCGATCCAGAGCATGCCTTGCCACGAAAGCGGCGTCTGAAGGGCCCCGGCCAACCTCCGCCACGCCACCGCGGCGGACATCACCGGCAACAGGCCGGCGCAAGCGACGGCGAACCAGCGGGCCAACTCGCCTGCGGCCAGCGTCGCCGGCGTGGACCGGCCCGGGTGGACTTCGACGCTGGTCGCCAATTCAGGGGTCACTCGTCAACCTCGGGGCGGAGCCGGGGGACAGGTCCGCGTTGTGCGAAGCACTCTCGGGGGCGTTCTGGCAAATCGGGCCAGTCTCGTTTTTCCTGGGCAGCGCGATCACGAACCGGGCCCCCTGCCCCGGCCCGCTCTGGACCGAAATCCGGCCGCCGTGGTTGGTCACGATCCGCCAGCACTTGGACAAGCCCATCCCGAGCCCTCGACCGGCCTGCCGGGCCGAATAGAACGGGTCGAAGACGTGGTTGCGCTGTTGGGGAGGGATGCCCGGGCCGGTATCGGAGACGCGGATTTCCACGCCGGCCTGGCCGGCGCCGAGGCCGATCTCGACGAGTCCGTGGTGGCCCATCGCCTCCAGGGAATTCCTGCACAGGGCGTGCAGAGCGACGGCCAGTTGCGCCGGGTCCACTTCGGCCTCAAGCGGGCCGGGCTCTCCCACCCGGCGGACCGAGACCCCGCGCTGGGCTGCTTGGGGGGCGAATTCCTCGATCACGCGGTCCACCAGCGGGACCACGTCTACGGTCTGGAGCTCGGGACGGGGAGGCCGGGCAAAGAGCCACAGGTCCGCGATCATTTCGTGGGCCCGCTTGACCTGGGCATTGATCAGGGCCAGCTCGCGGCGCCGCTCGGGGTCGGGCTCGTCCTTGAGGAGCAACTGGGCACGGCCGGCGATGATCGCCAAGGGATTGTTGATCTCGTGGCCGGCCCCGGCGGCGAACTCGGCCAGGGCCTCGAGTTTCTCCGCTTCCAGGGTTGCGTGGAACTGCCGCTCCAGTTGGCCCAGCCGTGCCAGCCGGGCTGCAAGGACGGGGAGAAACGCTGCCGCCCCGGGCACGGCTTCCATCCACATTTGCCGGCCCTGGGCGCCGCGACGGCGGCTTGCGTCCGCGTCCAGGCCGCTCGACTCCGCCGGCTCTTGGCCGGCGAGCATGGCAACGGCCTGCTCTACATGCGGGTTGGCAGCGCCGCCGGACACGCTTTCCAGCCAATCCCAACGCGATTCTGCCGCGGGATGCGGCCGTCCACTCCGGACCAGGGCGAGCCAATCCCGGGCGCCGCGGAGCAAGGCGTCGAAGTACGCCTCTTGCGCGGCCTGGGCCGCCAGGTCCGCGAGCGTCAAATCGGCGGCCACACGGTCGGCGAACGCTTCCATGCGGGCGTCGTCTGCCGCTTCCGCAGCCGCCTGTTCCTGCGGTTCCCATTGCAGGATCTCGATGGCCCGTTGCCCCAGCCACTGGGCCACTTGCGCGATGGTCCGCAGCCGGAGCCCGTCCCGCTGGGCCGCAACGCAAACCGCCCACAAGACAAGCGGCGGGTCCCGTGCGAGCTGCTCGGCCAGCGCGGCGGCGACCTGCGGTGCATCGTCCGCCAAGAGCAGATCCGCCAGCGCTGCCGCCGAGCGATCGGCCATGGGCAGCGCCCAGCGCGAGCGGTCACGGACGAGTGCGGGCAAGAAGCGCATAGGCAACCGGCACATGCCGGTCGGCGGCCGGGATCGGAGGAAAAACGGGGGCTACGGCGTCGCGATGTCCAACAACTGGCACACCCGCTGCACGAGGTGCTCGACCTCGAACGGCTTGTGCATGAAATCGTCGGCGCCGGCGGCCTTCAGCTCCCCGACCTTGTCCTCCTCGACCATGCCCGAGATGCAGATGATCCGGACGTCGTTCATGGCCTCGTCGCGGCGGACCCGCTGGCAGACCTCCTTGCCGTTGATGTCCGGAAGCATCACGTCGAGCACGATCAGGTCGGGACGGTAGTCCTTGACCATCATGCCGGCGTCGAAGCCGTTGTTGACGGAGCGGACCTCGAGGCGCCCGTCGCGGTCCAGGGCGTCCGAGATCAGCTCGACCAGCTCCTCATCGTCGTCCACCAGGAGGATCTTGCGTTTACCGCTTTCCAGGGCGTCGGTCGGGATCCCGTTGTCCCGCATGAAGACAAACAACTGCTCGCGGGGAATGCGGCGAAACCGGCTCCCCG
>CAYGZI010000111.1:0-12317 GCA_964354245.1 uncultured Planctomycetaceae bacterium | reverse complement strand
CGCCGGGTTCGAGGGCGATTTCGGCACGATGAGCGTCTCCGGCGAGGCCCTCACGTTTGCCCTGTCCGATAGCCTCAGCCACCGCAGTACGGTGGCCATTCCCGGGCTGGCCTCGGTGCAGTTGAGCGGAATCAGCGGGCGTTTGGACCAGATCGCCTCCGGCGGCCCCTACTCCGGCCTGGATGCCAACACCTCCCGCGCCCTGCGGATCGTGGACGAGGCCCTGGGACAGATCGAGGTAGTCAAGGGCTCGGTGGACGGCTTCTCCAATGCCGCCATCGCGTCCGCTTCCGACTTGCTCTCGGCCCTGCAAACCGACTTGGAGGACGCGATCCTCCAGACGGACGGCTACAGCCAAGAGGAAGAGGAGACCCTCCTGGCCAAGAACCTGCAACTGGCCGACAACGCAATCGCCGGCTTGGCGATCCTCAATCAGCAGCGAGCGGCCCTGGTTGCGATGGTCCAGAAGATCGCCGGGCTGATCTGAAGGCGGGGCATCTTGCCTAATATCCCCAAAATCCGCAATGCGGCGTCTGACCCGGCCAGAATTGCCATTGACCCGTTGGTTGGGGAGCCTATAATCCGCGACCCCGGGCAGGATTCCCTGTTGCCCCGGCGCGATTCATCGCTCACACGTCCCTCAAGGATGAGGACACCGTAGCCATGCGACTTCTCCATGCGCGTCATGCGTTCGCGGCAATCGCCCTCGTCGGGCTCGCCGGCTGCCAGAGCGGCGGCAACAGTCTGGCATTCTGGAAGAAGAACCCCTTTAGCAGTGGATCCAACGCAACCAAGCCCGGGTATCCACAGAAACCCTCGGAGTTGGCGTCCAAACCTGCCGGCGCTCCGGCGTCCTCGGGCGGCCTCTTCTCGGGGTCGGGCGGGCCATCGAAGACGGATTCGAGCTACCCGGGTGCAAGGACGAGCTTCAACACCCCGTCGGGCTATTCCGGCGGCGTCTCTTCCTCCGGACTGACTGGTCCGACGGGAAGCTCTGCTTCGGTCCCCGGATCGGCGACGATCAGCGACCCCTTGGTCGGGCAGCGGGGCCGCTACGATCCCAGTGCGTTGCCGGGCTCCTCGGCCAGGCCGGGCGCGGCCGCTTCCAGCAGTTGGCCGGGCGGGGCCTCCTATACCGGCACAGCCAATCCCAACACAAGCAATCCCAGCACCGCCTATCCCAGCGCGGCCTATCCCAATACGGCCTATCCCAATACGGCCTATCCCAATACGGCCTATCCCAACACCTCCCCGGCCGTTGGCGGATCCAGCCCTGCCGGGAGTCCATCGTTTCGTTCCGGCGCGCGTGACTACCTAAGCGGCAATACGAGCAGCACTTACGGCAGTCCCCCCCCGCCGGCCACCCGCCCGGCTACGACGCCAGACCGCTTCGGGACCACGTCGGATCGTTTCGGGACCACGCCCGACCGCTTCGCGACTGCACCCGACCGCTTCGGCACCGGGTCCGATCGTTCCTCGACCGCGACTGGCCGGTATGACGCGGGGCCCGATCGTCCGTTGAGCGGGTCGGACCGGCTTGGGACGAGCAGGAGCGCAGCGCCGAGCTACGGCGGCGGTGCGGCTCCTCGTTACGACACTGCACCGGCGTACCGCTCCGACGCCGGCTCGACGTATCCAAGCACGCCACCGATCGACCCGCGGCCGAGCCGGTACGACGCCGGGCCAAGTGCCGCCGGACCGCGAAGCGGCCCTGCCGATCCGTTCCAATCCGCCACCAGGCCCTGGGCGGATGCCGGCAGCGACTCCGCGCGGGCAGACCGCTTGTCGGCTGCCCCGGCCTGGCCCCCCAGCGGGACTTCCAGCCGCACTGCAGCTCCCGAATACCCCAGCACCAACGCAAGCGGCACGTCAGGCCGATTCGGCAGTCCGCTGAAGGACAGTGGGCCGGACAGCGGCGGCGCCTACAATCCGCCTCCCCGGGATTACGAGCCCGGCAATACCGGATTCAATCCCTCCGGAGTCGCCCCCTATCGCTCGCCCTTGGGCTCCACCACGCCGTCGCGCGGGGCCGCGGACGACGGCTATCGCCCGGGCGGAACCAGCAGCCTGCCCGCTCTGGGCAGCCCGGCTGCAAGGTCGTCGGCGCCGTCGAGCTCGTATCCTAAGCTCGATTCCGACGTGGGGCCCGTCGGCTACGACGCCCCGGGCAGCACCAGCAGGTATTGAGGCGGCGGTGCGGCCGGAATCCGTAGGACGGATTGGCAATCCGTCCTACTGCACGATCCGCCGCGTGACGATCGTGGCATAGCAGCCGCGCGCCAAGTCGAATCGCAGGATCAGCTTCTGCCGGCCGGGGTATAGCTCGTCGCTGCCGGTCTCGTGCTCCAGGTGATCCACGGCGAACACTGCCGGGCGCATCCCCTTGGAGAAGAAGCTGTCGCGCGGATACTTGACGCGAAGCTGGGCCACCGTGAGCCCTTCGGGAACCAGCACCCGATCGAGCAATTCCATCCAAGGCTCTGCCTCGCTGCGCATCCGCGCGCAGGGCAGCGGCAACGCGATCCCCGCCAGCGCACCCCTCTGGCCGGCCTCCAGACTGCGGAACAGCGGCACGCTCCATCCTCCCAGGTCCACGTCGATCAATTGCCCCGGCCGGCAATGCTGCCGGAGGAGTTCGGCCAGCATCCGGTTCCAGAGAGAACTCTGATAGGCCGCCAGAAAGAGGCTCCGCAGATCGGGGCGGAATCGGGCCATCGCCCGGCGGAAATCGCCCGGGTGATCGGCCAGATAGGCCAGCACTTCCCGGGCAGGAAGGTCCCGCGATTGCTCCAGGGCCCTCGCCCAAGCGCCCCAGTGGTCTTGCAGCCACTGCTTGGCCGCCCGCTGCCTGGGGCGGTCGTGGGCGTTGAAATCGGCCAGGGCGAGCCAGACCGCGCGCTCGTAGTCCCCGGCACACCACGCCCGGGCGACGAACTCGCCCGATCGTCCGACGGAGCCGAACCGCTGCTGGTCGAAGTAGTTTGGCAAGCCGTCGCGCCGGACGGTCGGCAGGGTTTGGAGGGCCTGCACGAGTTGTTCGCCGGAGAGGTTCCTCAGCACGATCTGAAACCGGTTGCCCAGGATGTCTTTGGAGTCAAGCGGCCGGGCCACCTGCGTCAGGTAAAGCAGCTCGAAGCCGGTCTGTTTCAGGCCGCGGCGCGGTCCGTCGCAAATCGTGAGGTGCTGAGCGGTGGCCGCGTGGCGGTCCTTCAGCCCCCCGTAGGCCACATGGTCGCGGCGGATCCGCCACCGCCGCACAACGGCCTCCACGGCCTCGGGCGTGCCCAGCCCGCGCTTGGCGAGGCGATACAGGGCATAGGGGCCGCCTTCGGGGAGTGGGCCGATCCGCTCCTCGACCTGGAAGTCTTCCGGCAGGCTTTTCTGTTTCACGGAGAATCCTCTCGGGCGGAGCCTTGCGTTCGCGCTGGGGCGCCCCCTATTATGTGGGTTAATCAGACAGAAGGGGACCGGCAACTCATGAGAATCACCCGTCGTCGGTTCATCGAGTCCGCAGCCGTGGCGGCCGCAGGGTTGAGCGTGCTCGACCGCGCCCGGTTCCGTTCCGCGCAAGCTGAGGAGAAGAAGACGGTGTCCGCCGGACCGGCCATCCCCATCGTCGATACCCACCAGCACCTCTGGGACCTCACCAAGCTCCGGCTGCCTTGGCTGAAGGGGGACAACCCCATCAACCGCAGCTTCGTGATGAAGGACTACCTGGAGGCCGCCGCGGGGCTCGGCGTGGTCAAGGCGGTCTACATGGAGGTCGACGTCGATCCCGCACAGCAAGTCGCCGAGGCGGAGTACGTCATCGGCCTCTGCCAAGAGAAAAAGTGGCCGACGTGTGCGGCCGTGATCGGCGGCCGCCCGGCCGATCCCGGATTCCGCCAATACATAACCCGCTTCAAGGACAGCCCCTATATCAAGGGCGTCCGCCACATTCCCCCCGGGTCTGACTCCGGAAAGGCGTTCTTCCTGGAGAAACCGTTTCTGGACGGCATCCGGCTGTTGGGCGAGCTGGGAATGAGCTTCGATCTGTGCCTGCCGCCGGCGGCCCTGCTCGACGGGGCGAATCTGGTCGATCTCTGCCCGGATACCCGGTTCATCCTGGACCATTGCGGCAACGCCGACGTGAAGATGTTCCTCCCCGCCCAGAGGCAAGGATCCGCCGAGAAGGCCCGGGCGGCCCGCCGGTTTGTGGACCAATGGCGGCGTGGCATCGGGCAACTGGCCCAACGCAAGAACCTCGTCTGCAAGATCTCGGGGATCATCGCCTCCGTGCCCAAGGGGAATTGGACCCCGGAGGACCTGGCCCCGATCGTCGATCACTGCCTGGACTCGTTCGGGCCGGACCGGGTGATGTTCGCCGGCGATTGGCCGGTCTGCACGCTCGGGGCGCCGCTGCGGGACTGGGTTTTGGCCCTCCGCCAGATCGTGCGCGGCCGCAGCGAGGCGGACCAGCGCAAGCTCTGGGGCGAGAACGCGATGCGGTTCTACCGACTGAGGGACGAGGGATGAAGGATGAAGGATGAATACTGGTGTCTTAACCCCAATCCCCAATCCCTAATCCCCGATCCCTGATCCCCGGCCCCTGACCCCTAACCCCCGGCATGGAAGACTTCTGGCTCTGTTTCGTCCCGCTGTTCGTCGCCGTGGACGCCATCGGCCTGCTGCCCGTCTACCTGGGGCTTACCGAAGGCTTCTCGGCGGCCGAGCATCGGCGCGTGCTCTGGCAGTCGATGCTCACGGCGATGATCGTGGCGATGGCGTTCCTCTGGGTCGGACAGGCGGTCTTCCGGCTCCTGGGAATCACCGAGCCCGACTTCATGATCGCCGGGGGGGTCTTGCTGTTCGGCTTTGCGATGAGCGACCTGTTGTCGGTCGAGAGGAAGCTGCGTCCGGCGGATCCCGAGGGTGTCGGCGCGGTTCCCATCGGTGTGCCGCTGACGGTCGGCCCTGCCGTGCTGACGACCCTTCTGCTGTTGGCTGCCGAGTACGGCACCGGGCCCACCATAGCCGCCCTGTTTGCCAACCTCGTGCTGGCTTGGATTGTGCTATGGTTCTCTCATGGGATCGCCCGCTTCTTGGGACGCAACGGGATTCGCATCGTCTCGAAGGTGGTCCACTTGATCCTGGCCGCGATCGCCGTGAAGATGGTGCGGACGGGCGTGGAGGGGGTTGTAGAGAGGCTGGCAAAGGGATTCCCCCATTAAGTATGGAAGCTATTCCCCTACTAGATGACATTTCCTCCGCGGAAGGCGTCGGTTAGGCTTCCCGGCCTCCACGCGAGACAACCCTTGGTCACGAGTTCTTGCCGGCCGGCCCCGCCCAAAACCATGAAGCAGTTCCTCCGCATCCTCCGGCCGTCGATCGTCCTGGCGATCTTTGCGGCCGCCGTTTGGCTTCTATACCGCGAGCTGAGCGATTTCCAGTACGAGCAGTTCCAGGCGGGCCTAAGAGAGATCGACGCCCGGGACATCGCGTGGGCCGTCGGCCTGACGATTCTGAACTACGTGATTCTCTTCGGGTACGACTACTTGGCGATCCGGTACCTCAGGCATCCGCTTCCCGCGTGGAAGCTGATGTTGGCTTCCTTTGTCGGGAACGTCGCCAGCCTGAACTTCGGATCGCTCTTGGGAGGCACGTCGGTACGCTACCGGTTCTACTCGCACTGGAAGTTCTCGGGACTGGAGATCCTCCAGCTCGTAGTCATCCTGGGGGTCACGTTTTGGCTGGGGGTATGCTTGCTGGCGGGGATAGTGTTTCTCGCCGCGGACTTTCCCATCCCCGCGAAGCTCGCGGAGCGACTTCCGGTGGCGGACGTGCAGATCGTGGGCGCGGTGCTGATCGCGTTGGTGGCGGGCTATCTGGCGGTCTGCGCGTTGCGGCGGCGCCCGCTGAAGATCTTCAAAGCAGAGGTGCCGCTCCCGCCGCCTTGGCTTTCGCTCAGTCAGATCGCCGTCTCGTGTGCGGACCTAATGGTAGTGGCCGGCGTCTTCTACGTTCTCCTGCCCGAGGCGGCCAACGCGAGCTACTTCGAGGCCCTAGGCGTCTTCCTGCTCGGTTGGGTCGTCGCGGCGTTCACGCACGTGCCCGGCGGCCTGGGGGTGTTCGAGCTCATCATGGTCGTGTTTCTCACCGAGGATCAGGTGATCGCGGCGGCCCTGGTCTTCCGTGCGATCTACCTTCTGTTGCCGATGACCATCGCCGGCTGTCTCCTGGTGGCCCACGAGTTGCTCCTGAGCCGGCAGTACGTCAAAGATTTGGCCCACCTGCCGGGAAGGCACGCGGAGGAAGAGAAGAAGAATACGCGCCCGGACGGTCACGAGGGCCCGGTTGGGGACGCCGACCCCGGACCCGCCGGCGAGCCGGGGGCATCAACGCCCTGATGTGTTGCCGTTCCAGCCCGTGCAGCGGCGGCCACGGGCTCGGCAGCAGCCGCATGCCCTGACGCCGCTACGAACGGATCCCCCTGCGGACTCGTCCTTGCGGTCTCGTGGGTGCCGGATACGGCGTGGGTGTCGCCCGCGGGCGTGGTCGGCGCCGGCTCGTACTTGACCTGATCCATGCTGTTCTTGACGTCGCTTTGGACCTCGTCCAAGCCCTTCTTGAATTCGCTCACGCTCTTGCCCAGCGAGCGCATCACCGACGGCAGCCGGTTGCCGAACAACAGGAGGGCAACGAAACCGAGAATCAGAAGGTGCGTGGTGCTAAACCCCATTTGAGCCGCCTCCATCGACAGGCCAGCGGTCGCCGGAACACTACCCACTTATGCTACCGCATGGCATACTTGCAGGCAAGTAGACCCCGGCACACCCCCCTCATGGACAGCAAAGAGCGGATTCATCGCGCGATGCGGCACGAGTCGGTCGATCGCGTTCCGGTCATGTGCCAGTTGTCCATCGGCCACTACCTTCTCAATACGCAGGTCAAGCCCGCCGAGTTGTGGTTCACCAGCGAGGGCTTTGCCCGGGCGCTCGTGACCCTCCAGCGGCGGTATCGCTTCGACGGCATCCTTATCAACCTCCCCGGCCGCGACCCGGATTGGATGCGCGACGTGGAGCGGATCGAGACCGCCGCAGACGGGAGCCAGACGGTCTGTTTCCGCAACGGCGACGTGGCCCGGTGTCCGGCCGACGACAACGTCCAGCACTTCCCGGCGGGAGGTCGGCCCCGGCCGACGATCGACCAGGTCGATCCTGAGAAGCTTTACTACGACGATCCGCATTGCGTCGGCGGGCTGAAGTACCCCTTCTACTTCGGCATCGAGCCCGCTGTGGAGCATTCTCCACAGCCGGCCGTGCGCTCCGCCTGGTGGCCGGACTACCTGTTCCGCACCCTGGACCTGGTGCTTGCCGAGGCGGGCCCGACCGTCTCGGTCCACGCAGAAATCTTCGCGCCGTTTACGCAGTTGATGGAATTGTTCGGCTACGGGCAGGGACTGATGTGCCTGATCGACGAGCCGGAGCGGTGCCGGGCGATCCTCGCGGCCTACGCCGAAGGAGCGGCCGACCTGGGGGTCCGCTATGCCCAGCGCGGGGCCGACGCCGTGCTCATCTCCTCGGCCTTTGCCGGCGGCGGGTTCATCTCTCCTCGCCAGTACGAGGAGTTCGTCCTGCCTTACGAAGCGGAGGTCGTGGGCCGCATTCACCAGACGGGAGTGCCCGTGTATACCCATACCTGCGGCCGCCTCGGCGACCGGCTGGAGCTGCTTGCCGACACGGGGACCGACGGCATCGACACGTTGGACCCGCCGCCGCTGGGGAGCGTGGACCTGAAGGACGCCAAGCGGCGCGTCGGCCAGCGGGTTTTCTTCAAGGGCAACATCGACCCGGTCAACACCCTGCTGGCGAAGTCCCGGGAAGAGGTCCGCCGCGACGCCCTTTACCGTTTGCAGGTCGGCAGCCCGGGGAGCGGCTACATCCTCTCCAGCGCGTGCTCGGTTTCGCCCCGGGTGCCGCCGGAAAACCTCACCGTGCTGGTCGAGGCGAGCCAACAGTTCGCTGCCTCCCAGAGCGGAAAGGAGCAGCTTCCATGAAGCCGCTGGTCTTGGGCGCGGATCGCGTCTCCAACGCCTTTTACCTGGCCCACGCCTCCGCGGCCGCCTACGAGGACGTGCCTGAGGACTACGCCTCGTTTTCGAGACTGCGGCTTGCCCGCGTGCGCGCGTTTGCCGGCGAGGACGAGTGGACGCGGGGGTTCGTTGGCGCCCGGGACGACGCCGTGGTGGTCGTGTTCCGCGGGACGGACCGGCCCAAGGACTGGATCACGAATCTGAGCTACGCGCAGGTCGAGGGCTACGGCGGCAAGGTCCACCGCGGTTTTGCCCGGGCCCTGGACTCGATCTGGAACAAAGTCCTGGAGTGCGTGCGCTCGCTGCGCACCGAGGACCAGAAGATTTGGATTGCCGGCCACAGTCTGGGCGGGGCCCTGGCCACGCTGGCCGCGAAACGGCTGGAATCGCCCTACGCGCCGCACGCCGCCTACACGTTCAGCCAGCCCCGGGTCGGAGACCCCGCGTTTGCGGAGGGCTATGGCGAAAGGCTCTACCGCTTCGTCAACAACCGCGACATCGTGCCGAACTTCCCGCTGCCGGGCATCTTCAACCGCTACCGCCACGTCGGCCGCTTGCAGTGGCTCGACGCCCGCGGCAAGCTCCACCAAAAGCACGTGGCCGAGTGGGTGCCCGCCGCCGCGATGGTGCTCACGGCCATGAGCACCTTCATGGCGGGGAAGACCACGGAGCGAAAGATGGAGAAGCTCATTCAGGCCGGCGTCGAAGACCACAAGATCGAGAACTACATCGAGAAGCTCAGGGCAAACCTTCCTCGCGTATGACCGCGTGGGGGAGAAAGGGCTTTCAGCGATCGGCAGTCAGCCAGTAGGACGGGCGTCTCGCCCGTCCGGCGAACAGAGGGAGGGTCGGGACCGGCGAGACGCCGGTCCCACTGCTTCTCTTGCCTTGTTTCCCAGAGTCTGGGCACGGACTCAGCCTCGGGCGACCGATCAACCGGGCGGGATGGAGCGGCGGAGTTCTTCCAGGATGTCCCGCGTGCCGTGCCGGTCACACCATCCTTGAAGGTAGTCCCAGTCGATGCGGTCCTGTTGGACGGCGATCACGTTCCGCGCGTCCTCCAGGTCCTTGGAACGTGCGCCGTGCTGGGACCAACGCAGCTTGGTAATGATCACGTCTTCGAGGGCCGGAACGAACGCCTGCCTATCCAGCACCTGCACGCGGCGCCGGCGGGCAAACCGCGCCCGATCGTGGTCGTCGTCGCTCAGCAGGAACAGTTCAACCTGAAAGGGCGTGCCGACCAGTTGCAGCGCGTATCGCGTGGTCCCCGTCGCCAGCTCGAAGGACTGTTGAGGGTCCAACCGGAACCGCGGCCCCAACCGCTGGGCGACCGCCGAAATCGAGGTCTTCTCCAAGTATACGACAAAGTCGGCATCTTGGGTGGCCCGGGGGATGCCGTAATAGTTCGTGGCCAAGGAACCGACCAGCATGTAGGGGACGCTTTCGGCCTCCAGCACGTCGATGACCGCAGCAGCGGCTTCTTCGCCTGTCATGGGCTCTGCCATGGCGTTTGCTCCAAACGGCGCGCGAGGGCCAGCCGGGCGCGGAGAATCTCTTGGACCCGCTCCTCGTCCGCGTCGGGGAATTCGCCCCGGATCCCGTCGGCCATGATCCGGCACGAGCGGTCGAAAAGCCGTAGCCCCAGCGCCACCTTCTCCTCCGGCGGCATCGCCCGGGCCCGCAAGACCCGCTCGCGGTACAACTGGTCGACAAGTTCTTTGGAGGGCTCCATGGCGCCGTCCTGTCGGCTCAGTCTTCGGGGAGGAGTCGCTGAGTGCCCGGATCGTCGGCGATTTCGATGGCGAGCTTGTCCGAGGCTTCCCCGCGGAAGCGAATCTCGGTCACTTGGCTCCAGAGCCAGCCATCTTTGGCAGGCGATTGCCTCTCGTAGCTGCCTTCTTTCAAGACGTGCAATTCCGGGACCTTCGTGTCCCGGTCGATGATCCACACCTCGGGCACACCGAGGCCGGCGTAGAAAGGCATCTTTTCGACCGTCTCGTCGCCGGGGCTGCGGATCTCAACCACCACGTCCGGCGGGCCTTCCAAGTATTCCTTCCGGTCTATGTGGAAAGACTGCGGCGTCAGCAAGACCAGGTCCGGAATGCGGTAGTTTTCGGGCCAACCACCGACGCTGGCCACATTGACATCGTGATAGACCTTGCCTTTGCGGGGGCGAGCCCAGTAGACGCGCAGCCAGGTCTCCAACTCTCCCTCGAAGTCTTGATGACCCACGTTTGGCGCAGGCACCATGTGCAACACTCCTTCCCACATCTCATCGAATTGATCCGCGCCCGTACGGACGCGCCAATCGAGAACGAACTGCGGGACTTCCGGCATGAACCCTCTCATCAGCACCACCTCCGAACGGTCGAATCGCCCCTCTCTCCCATACATCCTACTGCCGCCCGCGGTCGCGGCTTTATGCAGGTGTCGATTCCGGCTACGGTTGCGCCGTGGCACGCAATGTGATGATCCCGTTGGGCGGCATCTCGATCGGGCCGCTCACGGGGGAGCCGTCTTCTTCCTTGGGGCTGCTGAGTGCGACCCTCTTGGGTGCGAGCTCGGACCAGATCACTCGGGCCTTGGCCGGCTCGGTGCCCACGTTATGCAGCCGAAGCATCAACGCCTTGCCGTCGTCGCTCGGCCGCAGCGAGGTGACCATCACGCCCTCCGGCTCCACCCGCAAGAGCGACCGCACCGGCGGGGACTTCGGGTCCACCGGAAGGACGACCAGCGGCTGACTCTGCTCGATGCCGAACCGCGCCGCCGCCACTGGATCAAACGGCCCGTGCGGGCGCAAGACGTAGCGGCAGGTCGCGCCGTGTCCATTATCGGCCTTGTAGTTGGTCTCCCAGTAGTTGTTCATCACGTAGGAGTAGAATGTCTGCGACGGCCCGATCTTCTGGATCCAGTTCTTCGCGTCGAACGGGCTCGGCAACACATCCATCGTGATCTTGCCCACCTCGACCAGGGGTGTGCCGGGCATCGCGACCGTGACGCCAAACTTACTATTCGACACATCGACCCAGCGGCCCACGCTGAAGTAATTCTTACACGACCCGGGCATCTGGTCCTTTTCGGGTTGGATCACCGCCCAAGGGACGTCCATGCGTATCACGCCGTCCGGAACGTTCAGCGCAAAGCCGATATGGACCCCTTCCGGCTTGCGAACTCGTTCGCGATACAGATCGTCGTGAAGGACAACGGTGTCGAGGTCGTCCACAACCATGACCATGCGGGTAAAGAAACGGCAACCTGGGGCGTCGGACTCGATCCGCGTCATCGCGATCAGCGGGCCACGCTCCTGGACCGCGATTTTCGTCTTGCCGCTTCGTTGCGGTGACTTTGGATCTCGCCCGGCGACGTACAGGAACTCGTTCAGTCCGCGGCCCGATTCGCGGCGCACCAGGTCCTCGGGAATCCCGCTAGCGGTGAGACTGGCGACGTCGCCCGTTTTCCCATCGATCGTAACTCGTACGTGCTGATTGCGCACCGTGAGACCTTCGGCAACGGCAGCGCCCGATGGGGTGGGCTCGCCCGGATGGAAGAAGAACCGCTTGACCCCAAGCGGCGGCACGTCCCTCGCCACGAAAGCCACAGGGCCCTTGGGAAGCCGCTGCAGCCGCTGCGAAGGCACGGTGCGCCCTTCGGCGTCTCTGACGATGGTTCCCGTGGTATCAACGTTTAACGGAGTGGCGACCAACGCGGTCCGGGGCCATGAACACGTGTTGAAGACCTCCACCGCAGCCGCAGGCGCGAGCTCACGGCGGCGGGTTGCGGTGGCCGCTTCACGAAGCTCCTGCGACTGGCGATCGGCGTCCACCGCAAATGCCTGCTTGATCTTCCATTGCGCCTTGGTGAAGTCGCTATCGGGCTGGCTGATGCTGCAATGCGCCCCCCACGTGTGCTCGTTGTAGAGCAGCACATTACGCCATGCCTGGTAGAAACGCTCCGCCGGATAGCCGCGCGGGTTCAGCATGGCAAAGAGCGTTTCGGCCTGGACGAGGTTCTCGGACGCCCCGCGGGCCAGCGCGGTCTCGGCGGCCGACGAGCCCGCCCCGTCTTCCCAGTAGGGCGTGAAGTCGCCGCGGGCCTGGGGGATCTTGTCGCCGTAGCGGCGCTCGAACTCGCGGAAGAGCTCCCGCGTGGTGGCAATTACCAACTTTGGCGACGCGTGCTCGGCGTTCCACTTCTTGACGAAATCGGGCAGATCGGGGTCGGGCGGGCCATTGTCGCCGCCGATGCT
>CAYGZI010000110.1:0-12339 GCA_964354245.1 uncultured Planctomycetaceae bacterium | reverse complement strand
CGGGCAGTGCGGCTTGATCCGCCGATGCGCCAACTCGTGCTCGTCCAGCACCCCGGCGCCGATGAGCACCCAACGCAGCCAGGGGGTCTCGGCCGCTTCTGTCAGTGGATTCGCGGCGGCGGGCTTGGCCGCCGGGGACGGCGGCGGTCCCTTGCCGGGCGCCGGGGCCGCAGCCACGCCCTTGCCCGCGATTGGCCGGCCCAGATTGGCCCTCAGCCTCGATTGGACGAAATCGACCGCGTCGGCCAGGGCCGCGTCGTTGTTCTTCTCGCGGAGCTGGGCGAGCAGCTTCTTGTTGAGCTGCTCGCGGTCTTGCGGCGTGAAGCCCTTGGCGCGGGTCGCGTTGTCGACGTCGATTTGCAGGTAGGCCGGGTCCTTGCAGATCAGGATGTAGATCCCCTTGACCACGGCGTCTTTGGCCCGCCTGACGGCCCAATCCCTGAAGAACTGGCTCTTTCCCTGCTGGCCGGACTTGGCCTGCGACTCCTTGAGCTGGGCCTGCATGTCCGCGGGCACGCCCGGCACGGTCTCGATGAGCAGGTCCTTCTGGAACTCGCGACGGACCTCGGCGATCTTCAGGTTGGCCTTCTCGATCGCCGCAGGCGAGAAGAACTTGCCTTCGTCGTTGACGTGGGGTTCCGCGGCCAGCGGCGTCCGGGCCGTTCCAAGCCAGCCGGCCAACACCATCGCAGTGAGCATCCAACGTGCGGGCGTCATCGCAAACGTCTCCTGAAAAAGAGGTCTTCCTAATCGATCCATATCCGTAGGTTATGCTTCAGCATAACACCACCACCCGGGGCCGGCGCCTCCGGGATGCCGCCTCCGGGAATATGCTGAAGCATAACCTACGGAGACTGCCCCTGGTACGTCAACGCGGCTCTTTCAACAGGCTTCTTACGACCAAGGCGAGTTCGCCCTCTAGCCGTGGGATTTCCTTCTCACCCTTTGCCTCGGTTAGGGTCCCCACCAAGTCAAGGACGCGCACCGCGGTTTTCTTGTCACGCGGAAGCGGTATGGGAATCTCGCGCAAGTACGCTCTTGTGACGGGATAATACCCCTTGGGCGTCGGCCGACGGCCCGTTACAAGACGCTCTTGTGCGTACTCGCTATTGAGGAACGCGAGACAGTACTTCAAGAGGTCTTCGGGCAGCGTGGGACGTCCTAGTACCCGGGCGAATCGCTTATCGAAGTCTAAGTACGCGCGCTCCGTCCGACCGGTTCGTTGCAGGAAGAGGCAGGCGTGATCCGAAAGGTAGCCGGCAGTGTCTAACGAGAAGGAAACGTGCTTGACCAAGGAAGGCGACACGATTCTCGTCCTGGAAAACATTAGCCGCGGGTCACGCGGGCGGTGATACTCGTACCATCTTTTCCTCATGTCCGTGAAGCGTTTCTTCTCGAGTACCCGCCCCTCTAGCTCCTCGTAGTGCCTCACCAAGTACTCTGCGGCCCGCGGGAAGCTTACTAGGCGCAACGCGATACGGTGTTTGAGGAGTTCAGTCACGGTAGCCTGGCTGACTCCTCTGTGCTGGACGATCTCCCTCTCGCGCGTGTCAACCTGTTTTGCGAAGTCGAGCGCATCGGTTAACGCCAGACCACGCACGGAATTCGCCAGTTGTTTATCCTTGATATCGTCGATATGAACGGTGAAAGCAGGTACGGTCTGACGGCCAGCAACGAGATACGGGTACAGGAGAACACGGCCCGACCACGTTGCCCGCCACCTTGCCACCTCCTTACTTTTGATGGCCCTGTAAACCAGAACCTCCTCCAACCCGAGTTGGCTAGCGTCATCCTGGCTCAAGAGAAACAATTCCAGATGCACGCCTGGCGTTACACCTTGTGACGCCTCGAAGAGGTCCGCAGCGGTGATCCATCCTTCCTTGCCAACGCGAATGGCTTCCGTTGCGGCCAGGTTCCACCGGTCCTTCGCAGAATCGCGGAGGCGCTGCAAGGGGATGCGGGCAGCGCGGGCGAACCCGACTGTTGCAGACCTGTGGGAGCGCGACACCCTCTTGACAGCCTCACGGATTGTGGCTACAACGAGCTTTCGCCGTTCCTCTTCAGTCCGGCCCGCGAAGTCTCTTGGTGGCGCGGACAGGACTGCGATGCACTCGGCGTGGCGATCTTGGCATGCGTCGGCGACGGTAATGCAGGGCGTGTTCATGGCATGGAAGAAAAGTTGACCGAACGGGTTGAGGTCAACGATAAACCGAAGGCGTGCCCCGGCTGCCAAAAGCTCGCGCAGTCCCGCCGCCCAGCGCTTATCCACGAAGGTGTCCTGAGTCAGGAGTCCAAGGCGTCCGCCCGGCTTGAGAATCTGCAAGGCGCGCTCGACGAAGAGGCCGTACACGTCGTACTTGCCTCTCGCGCCCCACGGAAACTCCGTCGCGAACCGCTGTTTCTTGGCTGTCTCGTAGATCGGCGCCAGCCGTCCCTTCAAAACGCCGCCCCAAGGCGGATTTCCGAAGACCCGGTCGAACCGGACTGTCAGCATTTCCTGGTAACGACGAAACGATTCCTCCGTGAGTTGGATGCGCGAGTTCAGCTTCGCGAAGAGATCCGGCGTCAGGAGGTCCTTATCTTGTTTTTCCAAGGAATCTGCCGAAAAGACCTGCAAATCAAGGGAATAGTCCGGGTTCTTTTCGCGGGCTTTTACGTACAAGGGCATCAAAAGGAAAAGGACGTTGAGCGTGGTCAGGAAGGCGGCGAACGGGTGCAAATCCACGGCGTGTAGATTGCGGGCGGCGATGTTCAGTACCGCCTCGGCTCGCTTCCAATGGGCGATCCCGCGGCGTCTCAGATCGCTGTGGCAAGGCAAGTCAAGCTCAAGATGCTTGAGCAGTCGCGCCAAGGCGCCCGTGACAAAAGCGCCGCTTCCGCACGCGGGATCGACAAAAGACAACTGGCACAATCCTTCGGACTCTGGGACGAATTCGGCCAAATCGAGGACCAGATTCACCAGTTCATCGGGCGTGTAAAACCCGCCAAGGCGCTGGCGTTCATCCGCCGGCAGGTAGTGTTGATAGACGTTGCGCCAAACGTCAACATCCACATGCCCGAAGAAGTAGCCGTTCAGCATCCGAAGAAGCCGTTGAGCCGCACGCTCGTATTGCTCATCCATACCGCGCAACCACGCGCTCTCCGTGGCTGTGAGCGTCGGACGCTTCTCCGACATTACTTGCCACCAATCGAACTCACCAAGTTCGTAAACGCTGGGCACGATATGGTGCATCGACTGACGCACTCGCTCCAGCAAATCAGTCCCCGCTCGCGGCGCATCTACGACGGTGGGGCGCACAGTCGCCAGCCGCCGTTCCATTTCGTCCCCTGACAAGAATCGCGGAAAGACTCCTTGGTCTTCGCCGATACGGTACAGAAGGGTCCTCGCCACGACCACGTGAGCGGTCTGCACGGCGAGCTTCCTCACTGCGCTCGCGTACGCAGGGCGCAGAGCATCAGTGAGGGCGGCCGCGTCACGTCGCCTTGGCGCGGGCAGTGAAGCGAGCGCGTCGGCAACGACATCCCCTTCGGGTCCCGTGAAACCCATCTCCACAAGCCAACTGCGGATATCCCTCGCCTCCGGCTCGCCGTGTTCGAATAGGTCGGCTAGTCGGCGCGCCGCGTGCCGTGGAGAGACAATGAGGGATTTCTCGCACCACAGGTCGAACAGGCTGACCACTATCGTTCGAGTGGGATCTCCCGCTCTTCCTTCGCGAAGCCCCGAGAACTGAGACTCCAGAAACGACGCGATATCCGTGATCGCACTATCCAAGTCGGCAGCCAGAGCCTCCAAGATATGTGGATTCTCGCTCTTTACAGCATGGCGCGACGAACGGGGCACCAGCGTGAAGTGTCGGTTGGCAGCCAGAGGCGCAAAAAAAGCCTCCGCTTCCTCGGCCCCAGCGGCGTTCAGGTGGAACTCGAATCGCTCCCGGATCTCTAACATGCCCGTCGGAGAGAAGATGTCCAACCGTTCCCACTCCGTCCCGTTGGTGAAGTACGCCGTTCGCAGTGTGCCGTAGCCACTCAATCGCTCCTCGAAATCACGTCGCTCTTTCTTGGTCGCCTTGTGATAGGGTGTCTTGGTCTCAATAGTTGCGACCGGAAAACCTTCGGCATCCTGTAGAAGAATATCGAATCGTTCACCCACAACCACGTTCGCCGACGGCCACCCGAGAACCGCAGTCAACAGATCCGACACCAGCCAGCCTCGAAACGGCCGCTCACCGCCCTCCCCCGGATAAGCAAGCCGGACTTCGGCGGCTTCACAGCGTTGCAGGATCGCCTTCAGAGCACGGAGTATGGCGAAGCCTTCACTCATCTCGACGCTTGAACCTATTGCCTTGGCCATGCTAGTGGCTCCTTACCAAGTACCTTGGCCAGCAGGTGTGGGCGACCTCGACGCGGAAGAGAATCACATCCCATCGAGCAGAAGCTTGCGTACGTCGCAAGAAGGGAAGAACGTCATCACTGATCTCCCATCGTTTTCTGTGGTTGGCCGGGGCCGCGGAGCGTGAAACCGAGCCGCCGGCGGGAGGATGCCGCAATATCAGCGGTGTTCCGTTTCCTTGTTTCCACGCCCGTCAATGTACCACGTTCACGAGATGCGTCAATTGGGGCAGAGGGCAGGCCGACTCCAATCGCGGTGATCGCGGCCGGCAGATCCCGGCCGGCAAAGCCGGCCCTACGGTTGCTGCCCTCTGCCTACTGCCTACTGCCCACTGCCCCCTCACCGTATCACCCGGGCGCCTTTGGCCTTCATCACGGCCTCGACCTCCTTGAGCGTGACCATGCTGGTGTCGCCGGGCGTGGTCATGGCCAAAGCGCCGTGGGCGGCGCCGTAGCAGACGGCGTCCTGCGGCGACTTGCCGGCAAGGAAGGCGTAGACGAGGCCGGAGGCGAAGCTGTCGCCGCCGCCGACGCGGTCGAAGATTTCCAGGCTCTCGCGGAGCGGGGCCTCGTGGAAGGACCCGTCGGCATAGACGATCGCGCCCCAGTCGTTGAGCGTGGCCGTGGTCGCCTTGCGGAGCGTGGTGGCAACGACCTGGAAGTTGGGAAACATCCTGGTGGCCTCGGCGATCATCTTCTTGAAGTTGGCCGGGTCGAGCTGCGAGATGTGCTCGTCCAGCCCGGGGACCTGGAAGCCGAGGGCCGCGGTGAAATCCTCCTCGTTGCCGATCATCACGTCGACCAGCGGGGCGATGCGGCGGTTGACCTCGACGGCCTTGGCCGGGCCGCCCTGCGACTTCCAGAGCGAGGCGCGGAAGTTGAGGTCGAACGAGACGATGGTGCCGGCCTGTTTGGCGGCCTGCATGGCCTCGATCGTCAGCTCGGCCGTGGTCGGCGAGAGGGCGGCGAAAATGCCGCCGCAGTGGAACCAGCGGGCCCCTTCGTCGCGGAAGATGCGGTTCCAGTTCACGTCGCCCGGCTTCATTTGCGACGCGGCCGAATGGGCCCGGTCCGAGCAGCCGACCGCCGCGCGGATGCCGTAGCCCCGCTCGGTGAAATTGAGCCCGATGCGGGCCGCGCGCCCGATGCCGTCGAACGGGACCCACTTGACGTGCGAGAGGTCCACGCCGCCCTGCATCATCAGGTCTTCCAACAGGCGGCCGACTTCGTTATCGACGACGGCCGTAACAGCGGCGGTGCGCAGGCCGAAGCACTTCTTGAGCCCGCGCACCACGTTGTACTCGCCGCCGCCCTCCCAGACCTTGAACGATCTGGCGGTGCGGATGCGTGCGGCGCCGGGATCGAGGCGGAGCATGACCTCTCCGAGGGCGACGGCGTCCCAGCGGCACTCGTCGGGCGGTTTGATCGAAAGCGGCATGGTATTCCTCCACAATTTGACACAGGCCGGAGAAGGTGCCTGTCACCTTTTCCGCCCCACCACAATTTGGCACACGGGCGGCGTGAAGACATTTCAGTGTCCGGCGGGGCGTTTGCCCTGATCCGGCCGCGATTCCTGCCGCGGATAAAGTGGACTGTAGAGGATCGCTTTGGGCCGGAGCCCCAGGTCGCCGCGGACCACGAACGGCGAGCCCCGCTCGGTTAGGTGCTCGATCAGCCGCCGGCGCCACGTCTCCAGTAGCGGACGGTGCTCGGCCAGCGGCGCCAGATCGCGGGTCTCGCCCGGGTCCTTCTCCAGATCGAACAACTGCTGGCGCCCGTCCGGGGCAAAGTAGACGTACTTCATCCGGCCGTCGGTCAAGGCCGACCAGTAGTTCTCCGGGGCGTAGCAGGTGGCGTGCTCCAGGTCGATCCACTTGCGCCAAGACGCACTTCGCCCGCGCACCAGGTCCAGCATGGTGCGCCCGTCGAACCACTGGGCCTCGTAGTGTACCCCCGCGGCGTCGAGGAACGTGGGCAGGATGTCGCGGAGCTCGACGGGCTGGTCGAGCACCTGTCCGCGGCGGGCCGCCACGAGCTTCTCGGGCCAGCGCACGATCATCGGGATCCGTGCCGAAGATTGGTAGGGGTAGGTCTTGCGCCAGAGGTTGTGGTCCCCCAGCATGTCGCCGTGGTCCGAGGTGAATAGGACGAGCGTGTTCTCCAGCCAGCCGCGCTTTTCCAGCACAGCCAGGATCCGCCCGATCTGCTCGTCGACAAACGAGACGCTTCCATAATACCCTTGGCGCGCGGCCCGGACCGCTTCCGGCCCAAGGTCGCCCTGCCACAGGTCGTTCGGATATGGCTTCCCTCGCCGGGCGTGGCGCTCGGCCCAGTCGCCCACCACGGCCGGCGGCAACGCGGCTTCCGCATAGCGATTCCACCACCGCAGCGGCGGATCGTAGGGGCTGTGGGGCCGGGCAAAGGAGACCTTGAGGAAGAACGGCGCGGGGCCGTCGTACTCCGTGAGGAACTTCACCGCTTCGTCCCCGGTCCAGCGCGTGGGGTGGAGCTGCTCCGGCAAGGCGTAGGGCTTCGCGCGATGGTCGTTCCAGCCGATGCCCGTTGCGTCGGGGCTCAGGTCCGGCGCCATTGACTTGAACCACTGCCGGTAATCGCTCACAAACCCGGGCGATTCCGCGCGTCCCGATTCGTCGAGGACGGTCTTAACGAAGCCGTGCGGATTCCGCTGGTCGGAGTAGTGCATCTTGCCGATCCCCAGCGTGTGGTAACCGGCGTCGCGGAGCAACTGGGGCATTTCCCGCGGATACTTCGGGGCAACGCGCCCGTAGCCCAGCATCCCGTGGCGCCAGGGGGAAAGGCCGGTGAGGATGGTGGCCCGGGCGGGGGTGCAGGAGGGAACCGAGGAGTAGGCACAGCGGAAGCGGGCTCCCTCGGCGGCCAGGCGGTCGAGGTTGGGCGTGAGGATCGCGCGGTTGCCGTGCTCGGCGAGACAGTCGCCCCGGAACTGGTCCGCCATGAGGAAGAGGATGTTCGGGCGGCCGGGCTTTGGCTCCGCTGCCGACGCGAGGAAGGCTACCCATGCGATTGCCAAAGAGAGCCCGGTCAAGAGGGGCTTCGTTGCCGTGAACCGGATGCAAGTTGTCTGGCCGTGCTGGGTCATGGGAGTCTCTCCTGCAAGAGATCGCGAGGTTTCTTCGAGCGACACTGCCCATTGTCTTCGGGTTGACGGGAGGTTGCCAGTGCCCCTCGGCAGGGCAACGGGCTTCAAGACGGAGATGAAGGCGGTCGCCACCGACCCAGTCGATGCAGCGGCGCAACTGTCTGCACCACAAAAGGTCAGATCGTTGCACGCGGTCTCGTCGGCGTCCCCGATGAGGAAAACGCCGGCCGCCGCTTGACGGCGTTCCTTTGTACGCTACAATGGCGTTCAATTGAACGCTACGAAAGGTAGGTCCGTCGATGTCCAAGCGGCCCGCTTTGCCCAAGTCGGAGCTGGAAGTCGCCCAGGTCGTCTGGAGACTCGGCCAGGCGACCGTCCGCGACGTGTTCGGGGGCCTCCCCAAGGAGCGGAACCTGGATTTCAAGACCGTCCAGACCTATCTCCGCCGCCTGGAGGCCAAGGGCTACGTCCAAAGCCGCCGCCAAGGGCGCAACAACGTCTACACCTCTCGGGTCCGGCCCGGGCAGGTGGTCCGGCAACTGGTGGACGACTTCGTGAACCGGCTCTTCGCCGGGCAGCCAATGCCGCTCGTACAGCATCTCTTGGACCAGCGGACGCTGACGGACGAGGAGATCGATCGGCTCCAGGAAGCCTTGGACAAGCTCAGGAGACGCCAACATGAGCCTCCAAATCAGTAGTCTCGGCACTCTGGCGTGGGCCCAATTGTGGCAGGTCACTGCGGTGGCCGTGGCCGTTTGGATTCTGGTACGGCTGGTGGGACGCAAGCGGCCGCACCTGGCGTACTTGCTCTGGCTTCTGGTGCTGGTGAAGGCCGTGACTCCGCCGATTTGGAGTAGCCCTGCCGGCGTTTTTAGTTGGGCCGGCCTGCAAGTGATCGGCCAGCCCGAGGCGGAGCCGCCGCCGGACGCTGCGGACACTCCGCGGCAAGAAGTCTTGCCGGGAGTTGCGGGGGATAGGGAGCCTGCATCGGCAGCCGAGCCAGAGCGGCTGGGTGGGACGGGCATCTTGCCCGTGCTCTCCACTGGGATGGGCGAGACGCCAGTGCCACCCGCGCTGCCGACTGTGGCGACGGTCCTGGCCATCGTGTGGCTCTGCGGCGCGGCGGGTTATCTGGCGATCGCGGCGCGCAGGAGACTTACCTGGGGCCTCGCACTGCGACGATCCGGACCCGCGGGGGAGAACCTGGAGGCGCTTGTCGCCGATTTGTCCCGGCGTCTGGCCACAAAGAAGAACGTTCGCGTCCGCGCGACCTCCGAGCCGCTGGGGCCGCTGGTCGTGGGCGTGTTTCGCCCCGTGATATTGCTTCCGGAAACGCTCGTGACGAATAAATCGCCCGCGGACCTGGAGCCGATCTTGGCCCACGAGCTGATCCATGTGCGCCGGGGCGACGCCGCGGTGGGGCTCCTGCAAGTGCTGGTCCAGGCACTGTGGTGGTTTAATCCATTGGTCTGGTGGGCAAATCGGTCGGTTTGCCACCATCGGGAGCGGTGCTGCGACGCTGAGGTTGTGACCGGCCTGAGCTGCGCCCGGGAGCGATACGCCCAAAGCCTCCTGGACGTCCTGAAACTGGAGCGGCATCTCGTGCCGTTGCCGGCAATGCCGGGGATGAGTCCCTATCAAGTCACGCTCGCGCGGCTGGAAAGCGTTATGGACCCCCAAAGCCCGCTGCCCCGTTTCACGCCGCGCCGCTTCTGGCTCTGCTTCGCGGCCGGTCTGATCCTGCTCCTCCCCGGGGCCGGGCTGATCTTCGACCGCGGCGACAACGCCGCGGCCCACGCGCCGGTGCCGCCAGGAGGGCCGCAGGGGACCATTCACTGGAGATTTGTGGGGGTTAGGCCCACGGGGCGCGGTTTTGGCACCAAGCCGCACACGTTCACGGAGGAGACGTGGCTCGACATGACAAACGGCCGGTTGTGCCGTCAATGGCGGGCCAGCCAACCGAAAGGCGATTCCGCCGGCGAATCGATCTTCGACGGCGAATACTGGATGCTCGCGGATAACCAGCAGGGCGAGAAGGTCGTGTTTCTGAGGCTACGTCCCGTTCAGCGGGAGTTGCTGCGGCGTTATCACCAAGGCGAACTGCTGAAACGGATGTGGGTCGGCGATCCGAAACAGAACGAGCGGTTCTCCCGCGTCGGTCAAGAGAAGCTCCTGGGGGCCCCGCACGACGTATGGGTCGGAACCGCGGTTAGAATGGCCCGGCGCAGCACGGCGCAGGTCAAGGCATGGCTGCGGGCCGACACCGGCGAGCTAAGCCGGTTGGAACTCCGCAGCGAGCTGGACGGAGAGGTTGCGAGCGAGACGTATGAGGTCATCGAACGCAACGCGCCGATCCCCGCAGAGCGGTTCGCAATGAAACCCCCGGCCGGCTACACATTGGTCAATACGAAGGAGACGGCACGAAACAACAAGTCGGGCTGGGCGGGTTTCGGCCACTCCGGCCGTGGGGAGTTGTTCGCCGTTCATTTCGCCTTCACTTGGACGGACGGGACCGTGCTCTTGTGCTGGACCTCGAAATACGACCAGCCGGCCACCCACCTAGGGTTTCTCGGAAAGATTGAATCGGCATACAACCGCCTTCTCGCGCCCGGGCAGGCCAAGCTGTTGCGCGGCCTGAAACCCGGCGATCCGTTGCCCGAGCACCCGTCGGGCGACGTGCTAGTGGAAACAATCACTCCGGACGATAAGAGAATCGAGTACGTCGGCCGCCACTTGACGTCGACGGTCGACGACGGGGGATTCTGCGCGTGGAGCATGCACGTGCCGCGCGAGAAGGTGCCGCCGCGGAGCCAATTGCCGGGCTACCTGATCACCTACTGGCGCGACAAGGTCTCGGAGGACGGCAAGGAGTGGCGGACCTTGGGTCGAACCGGGGAGATCCGCAGCGACATCCCGATCGGCAGCGCCCAGGACTATAGCTTCTTCGTGGTCGGGGCCATGCGGGAGTATGAGACCAAGCAGCCCGGGCGCAAGTTTCCCACCTACGACGAAGTGCTCCAACTGGCGGCCAAGGTCCGGGAGTCGCTCGCCGGGAAACCGTAAGGCTCGGGAAAGGAGTGAGTTGGCCAAGCGGTTGTGGTGCAGGCGTCTCGCCTGCACGCGAGGATGCAGGCGAGACGCCTGCGCCACAAAGCGGAGTCTATCGCCGCCGCACCCCTTTTGTGGTTTTCCGCACGCGTCGCGGTGGTTGGCATACCGGGCAGAAGAACGTGGACCGCTGGGCCTGCACGATCCGCTGAATGACGGCTTTGCCGCACTGGAGGCAAGGCTCCCCGGTACGTTGATAGACGCGGAGGCAATCCTGAAAACCGCCCGGCTGGTTCTCCGCGGTGCGGTACGTGCCGTCGCCTAATGTGGAGCCTTGAAGGTCGATGGCTTCGTGGAGCACTTCCTGCATCTTGGTACGGACTCTCGTCCAATCGCCCGGGCGCAAGCGGTTGCACGGGATTGCCGGATGGAGCGCGGCGCGGTGCAGGATCTCGGAGGCATAGAGGTTGCCTATGCCGGCTACGGCCCGCTGGTCCAGCAGGGCGACCTTGACGGCCCGGCGGCTCTTGTGGAGACGCTCGCGGAGCTGGTCGGGCGAGATCTCCAGGGCATCGGGCCCGAGCTTCTCGGGCCCCAACTCCCGGGCAAACTCCTCGGCGGAGAGCAGGCGCACGACGCCCAGGCCGCGGGAGTCCCAGAATAGAAGCCTTTTCGCGGGGGCGCCGGAGAGGTCGATGACCAGGCGGAGGTGGGTCGTCTTTGGTGCGGGAAGGGGACAGTCGCCGACCGACCTCCGGTTGGTGCCCGGCTGCGCGAAAACTGGGACAGTCCCCTGCTCGGTCAAAAGCACGCGCCCGGTCATGCGGGGCTCGATCGTGATCCGGTCGCCGCAGTCCAACTCCACCAGCAGACGCTTCCCCGCGCGCCCCACCGCAACGATCCTTCGCCGGGCGACGCGGCGCCGGAGGCTCCGCAGCGGCGGTACGATCTTGATCGGACGGAACTTCGAGCGGGGGACCCAAATCCGCTCGATCCGGCCCCCCACGACCGCCGCGATCCCCCGCCGCATCGTTTCCACTTCCGGCAGCTCGGGCATGTCTGGCTCGCGGGCATCTGAGGCAAGGGACCAGTGCCGTTTAGAGCCCCAGGATGTGCAGGGCATCCTGAATCGTGCCTTCCTTGGTGACGAGCTTGGGCTTCGAGCCCGGGTCGCCCAGGATGAGGTACTGTTTCTTCGCCTTGATCGGCAGGTCCAGGCGGTACGGCTTGCACTTGGGGATCGCCGCCACGGCCCGTTTGGCCCCCTCGTAGAGCGCCTGGCGGGTCTCGTCAAAGGGATAGAGCACGGCGGCCTCGCGCGAGAGGCCCTTTTTGACCGCGACCGTCACACAGCTCTCGCCGAAGAACTTCCGCGCCTCGCGGCAGGTCGCCTCGTCGCCGGTGACCATGATCGGCGGCACGCCGAAGTGGCCGGCAATGGCCGCGCTTTGGGCCAGCTCGCCGGACTCGACGCCGTTGTACCAGTAGCGGTTCTCGGTTCTGGACGACTGGGTGTGGTTAAGAACGCCGTCGGGCGTGCCCATCATGGCGTGAAAGCCGAGTATCACCATGCCGGCGTAGGTCTTGTCCAGGCCCCAGAGCACATCGGGCCGGGGCTTGCCGGTGACGTACTTCGCCCCCGGCGTCATGAGGTGCGGAATTACCGCCTGCGAGCCGTGGCCGTCGAGCACGAGGACCTCGGTCGCCCCCGCGTCCCGCAGCCCGCGCACCACCGCCGCCAGGTCGCCCATGAAATACTCCCGGGCCTCCCGGTTGAGCGG
>CAYGZI010000109.1:0-12349 GCA_964354245.1 uncultured Planctomycetaceae bacterium | reverse complement strand
GATGCCGACCTGCGCGACGATGATCGCGTGCTCGCCGACCGTCACGTTGTGCCCGATCTGCACGAGGTTGTCGATCTTCGTCCCGCGTCCGATGCGTGTCGTCCCGGTGGTGGCGCGGTCGACGGTCGTCCCGGCGCCGATCTCGACGTCGGCCTCCAGGACCACGTTGCCCAATTGGGCCGAAAGCCTGTGCCGCCCGTCGGCCGAGTAGTAGCCGAAGCCGTAAGCCCCCAGGACCGCGCCGGCATGGATGACGCAGCGGGGGCCGACGATGGTGTTGTCGTACAGGACGGCGCTGGGGAAGATCGTCGCGTCGGGCCCGATTTTCGAGCCCTCCATGACGTGTACGCCGGGGTAGATCGTGGTGCGGTCGCCGATCTCGACGTCCTCGCCGATGGTGGCCAGCGGGTGGATGTCCACGTCGCGGCCGATCCTCGCTGTGGGACTGACCGCGGCCAGAGGGCTGATCCCGACCCGGTGCCGGACGCGCGGCGGGCGGAATCGGGCGACAATGACCGTGAAGGCCCGGTGGACGTCGTCCACCTGGATCACCGGCAGGCATTGGGGCGAGAGTGAGCGTGGCCCGACGATCGCCGAGGCCCTGGTGGAGGCCACGGCGTCGGTCCGGTCTGCCCGATCCACGAGCGTGATGTCGCCCGGCCCGGCTTCTGAAAGGGGGGCGGCGCCGCGCACCAGGACGCTCCCGTCGCCGACGAGGTTGCCGTCCACCAGCGCCGCAAGCTCGGCCACGGTCGCCTGCATCCGTTGCGATCCTTTCGGTCAGAAGTCTTCCGTGACCCCCCAAACAGTGGACCTGAAAGGCCACGCCGGCGCATGGTAATCCATGCCAAGAAACGGGGCAAGAGCATTACCCGCCACCACTTGTCCCCTACGACGATAGGGGGTAGGGTAATCAAGAGGATGATCGGATGGGCTTACCCCCAATCGGGCCGGTCTAATGCCACCGCTGCTGATCGACGTTCGTGCCGCCGACGACCCCCGCGACGTGGTCCACGCCGCGGCTCAGACGCTGGCCGAAGGGAAGCTGGCGGTTTTCCCCACGGAAACGGTCTACGGCCTGGCAGCCCGGGCCCTCGACGCCGGCGCCGTGGCGCGGTTGCTGGAGGTCAAAGGGCGCAAGGCCGGGCACCCGCTTACCTTAGCGATTCGCGGCGCCGATGAAGCCCGCGACTACGCCCCCGACATGAGCCCTTTGGCCCTGCGGCTCGCGCGCCGGTGCTGGCCGGGACCGGTCACCCTGGTGCTCGACGACTCGCACCCGGAGAGCTTGGTTCGTCGACTGCCGGCGAGTGTCCAACGGGCGGTGTCGCCACGCAAGACCGTGGGGCTTCGGGTCCCCGGGCACCCGACGGTCCTCGACATTCTGAGAATGGTGGTCGGCCCGTTGGTCCTGACCAGCGCGAATCGCGGCGGCCAGACCGAAGCCCGGACTGCTCAAGAGGCGGTCCGGGCATTGGGCGAAGACGTAGACCTCGTCCTGGACGACGGGCCGACCCGCTATGGGCAGCCGTCGTCGGTGGTCCGCGTTTCAGGCCGACAGTACGATGTGCTCCGCGTGGGGGCAGTGCCCGAGAAGACGCTCAAGCGGCTGGCCGGACTGATGATCCTCTTTGTTTGCACGGGGAACACCTGCCGCAGCCCGATGGCCGAGCTGCTGTGCCGCCGGATGCTGGCCGAGCGGGTCGGCTGTGCGATGGCGGACCTGGAGGACCGCGGGGTGCAGGTGGCCTCGGCAGGCATGGCGGCCGTGGCGGGCGGGGGCCCCACCGAGGAGGCAATCCACGTGCTGGCGGATCGGGGACTGGATCTGCGGTCCCACGTGACGCAGTTCTTGACCGAGCCCCTGGTCCGGCAGGCAGACCTGATCTTCACCATGACCCAGTTGCATCGGCAGGGCCTAGTGGCCGAGTGGCCTTCGGCTGCTGACCGCACCAGGATGCTGGCGGCCTCCGGCGCCGACATCGCCGACCCGATCGGGGGGCCGATCGAGCGGTACGTGCGATGCGCCGAGCAGATCGAGAGCGAATTGCGCGGGCGGCTCGGCGCAATGGATGTCTGACTGTAGGACGGAATATCATTCCGTCCTACGACTGTCCGCCTCCGAGACGGCCCAACAAGGGGACCGTCACGGTCATAACGGATTTCCCGGGCGGGTCTTGAAGTTCTATGGCCCCCGGGCCCGGTTTCCCGCTTGAAGTCTTCCGGACCCTTGGTAAAGTCGAAGGAAGGAGGACAGCTTCGCACGGCTCCGAGGCGTTCGAGGCAGCCGAAGCCTGTCCTGGGTGTGCGATTTCCGGGGGTTGCTTGCATGGCCGATTCGTCTCATCCGCAGACCAACGATCTGGAGGAGCTTCTGCGCAATGCCGAGCTCCGCGATGAGTTGGAGCCGTACTACGACGAGTCGATCAGCCGGGTCAACGTCCAGCAATTGCCGCTGACGGTCGAGAACGAGTTCCTGGCCTCGATGCTGGCCTGGGAAACGGCCCCGATCCTGCCGATCTACCGCTGGTTCGACCCGGAGATGAGGCCGCCGCGTCCCGACGTGCTCAACGACCGCGACCTGCACGACATCCTCTGGGACATCATCCGCAAGCTCTACGAGAAGCGGATCGTCCTGGATTTCACCGACCACCTCTCCGACCGGCAGTTGTACTGCCTGATCTACCGCCACATCCTCCCGGCGCGGGAGAAGAAGATCGACTCGGGGACCAACTTCCTCCACTGGGATTGCGCGGGGGCCAGCGGCGACCCGGAGGTCTGGCTCCGCTACTACGCCACCGACGACGAGCGCGAGGCATGGGCCGACACCTACCGGCAGCCTCTTCCGCCGCGCTCTCGGGCGCCATTCCCGCGGTCCCTGCCCCGCGAGCCGATGTAAGACGGCTTCTCAAAGCAGCGTGATGTTGGCGTCGGCGCAGGATTGAACCATCTCCTGCGGCCAGATGCCGCAACTCACCTCGCCCACGTGCGCAGTGCGGAGGAAGAACATGCACAGCCGCGACTGGCCAAGCCCGCCGCCCATGGTTTGGGGCAACTGGCCGGCCAGCAACATCCGATGGAAGAGCAGCTCTCGGCGCTGAGTGAGCCCGCGGATCTCCAGTTGTCTGGCCAGGGTGGGCGGATCGACGCGGATGCCCATCGACGAGACCTCAAACGCCCGCTCCAGCACCGGGTTCCACAGGAGGATGTCGCCGTTCAGGCCGCGACCGCCTTCGTCGTTGGGCGTGATCCAGTCGTCGTAGTCCGGGGCGCGGCCGTCGTGGGGCTCTCCGTTGGGGAGGTCGGCCCCGATGCCCACGATGAAGACCGCTTTCTTCTCCTCGCAGATACGGTCCTCGCGCTGGCGCGGGCCGAGGCTCGGGTACCGGGCGTAAAGCTCCTCCGCGGTGATGAAGCTGATCTGCTCCGGCAGGATCGGCCGGATGCCCGAGTGTTGCGAGGCAATGTGGAACTCGGTGCGGCAAATCACGTCGTAGATCGCCTCGACCGTCCGACGCAGGGTGGCGGAGTTGCGCTCGCCGGGCAAGAGGATCTTCTCCCAATCCCACTGATCGACGTAGATGGAGTGGGTATTGTCGAGGACTTCGTCGGGCCGGACGGCGTTCATGTCGGTGTAGAGCCCCTCGCCCGGCCGATAGCCGTAGCGGGCCAGGGCCAGGCGCTTCCACTTGGCCAGGGATTGGACCAGTTCCACCGGGGCGTCGCCGTCCTCCTTGACGCAGAACCGCACCGGCCGCTCGACGCCGTTCAGATCGTCGTTGATTCCCGTTCCGCTCCGCACGAACAAGGGCGCGGTGACGCGCTGGAGATTCAAGGCCGCCGCCAGGTGCCGCTCGAAGAAGTCCTTGATGTCCTTGATGGCCGTTTCCACGGCGCGGACGTCGAGCTTGGGACGATAAGCCTTCGGCAAGAACAGGTTGACTGCCATTCGACGAGTCTCCAAATGCGTCAGGGTCGGTACGGCGCGACGCGGTCTTCAGGGGCTCGCGCCTTGCGGCTGGAAGAAAGCCATCATGATCTTCGCCAGGATCTGCTCGCCGAATTCGTTGGCGTGGACCACGTCGCGGTAAAACAGGTGGGGATGTAGCTTCGACGAGCGGATATACTCGGCCCAAGGCGTGGTCATGTCGAGATAAGCGCAGCCCTCCTCGGCGGCCAGCCGCTTGAGCCGCTGGCCGTAAGCGCCGGTGCCTGAGTGCGGGGCCTTGGCCAGGGCCTCCGCGTCCCGCGGATCGGCCGTGGCGAAGGTCCCGGTGGCCAGCAGGAGTTCCACCTCCGGCAGGCCCGCCCGCAATTGCCGGATGACCTCGCGGATGCTGTCGATGTCCCGCTGGCTGATCCCGCCGATGAAGACGAGGTCGGGCTTGCGCGGAACCACGTTCTTGGCGATGCGCCCCGCCTCTTTGTAGTGCTGGCAGCCACCGCCGCCCCGCACGTAGACGGTCCCTCGGATATGAGCCTTCGGATACGCCTCGCGCAGCAAGGCCACCCAGCCCGAGCGCATCGTGTCGTTGACGATGCTATCGCCCAACGCCAGCAGACGCAGCGTCCCGCCTTCCTGAAGGATGCGGCGCGTGCGCTTGAGGTGCTGCCAATCGGGCGGCGGGGGGACAAATTCGCCCTTGGGCATCTCGGCTTGCATCTTCTTGATCTGGGCCAGCGAGCGTTCCGGCGTGCTGAACAGGTAAAAGCCTTCCTCGCCCGCCTCGTTGCTCTTAGCCGGTTGGTCCGGAGGGTATCGGGCGGGCAGTGCCCCTTTCTTGGGGAACTGGACCGGCGAGTCCGTGAGCATGTCGGCCAAGGCGTACGAGACGATCAGGCTCGCGATCAAGGGCAGGAAAATGGCGCGTTTCACGGTCGATCTCCTGGGCAAGACTGTTCGGATCGCTCTCATGGTAGCGGTTTGGACGATTCGGGACAATCTCGCTACAATGGCGCGCCGGCTGGCAGCACAACGTTTCCGTGGAGCACCGCCATTCTCAACGCAGGCAAGCCGAAAGCACTGACGTGGTTGGCGATCGCGGTCTTCGGCCTAAGTGCATGGACTTCCACACCGGCGAAGTGAAGTGGGTGCAGCGTCCAATCCCCTGGCCGAGCACGATCGTCGCCGGCGGCAAGCTCGTCATCCAGACCCGCGAAGGCGACGTGATCCTCGCCGAAGCCTCGCCGGCCTTTGTCGAGGGCCGAGTCTTCATCCGCGCGGAAAAGCACCTCTACTGCATCGCCGCCCCAATCCCCAATCCCCAACCCCTAGCCCCCAGCCCCTGCCTTCTTCTTCCCCTTCTTAGCGCCCGCGGCGCCCGGCTTCTTCAGCGCGGCCTTCTTCGCGCCGACGTCTCCGGGAATCGGCAGCGGCAGGTAGTCCCGCTCCAGGATCATCCACTCCTGCAATGCCCCCTTCAGCTCGCGCTCGATCTCGGCGGCATGCGCGGTTCCGATCAAGTTGTTGAACTCGCGGGGGTCGCTCTCCAGGTCGAAAAGCTCAAACATCGGCCGCGTCGGCGAGAAGTATACGCGCGAAAGCTCCGGCGCTAATTGGCCGGCCTCGTTCATCGCCCGAAGCTCTTTCCAAAAGGCGTCGCTGGCAAAGTCCACCGGCGTGTAGGGGATCTGCCAGAGGGCGTTGTAGATGAACTTGTACTTCTTCGCGACCACGCATCGGCCCAGGTCGAACGCCGCGCCGTTGTTCGGCAGCCCGTTGCCGTGGGCCCCGCGCTCGGCGAAGACGTACTTTCGGCCCTCGAACGGCTCGCCGCGCAGGAGCTTGCAGAAGCTCTGCCCCGTCATCTCTTTGGGCACGGCCGCTCCTGCCGCCTCGAGGAACGTCGGGGCGAGGTCCTCGGCGGACGCGAGCTCGCTGGTGCTTGAGCCGGCCTTGGCCACGCCCGGCCACCGCACCAACAGCGGCACGTGGATGCCGAACTCATAGAGCGTCCCCTTGCCGCGGAGCTGCGACGCCCCGTTGTCGCCCATCATCGCCACCAGCGTGCTCTCAGCCAGCCCGCGTTTGTCCAGCTCGGCCAGCACCGTGCCGAAGTCGCCGTCGAACCGGGCGATCTCGTCGTAATACCGGGCAAAGTCCTCGCGCACGGCCGGCGTATCGGGATAATGGGCCGGCAGCTTCAGCTTCGCCGGATCGTGCGGCTCGGCAATCGCATTGCGGTCCAATGGCCGGTGCGGGTCGCTGAAGCAGAGCTGCAGGAAGAAGGGTTTGCCCTTGGGCACTTCGTCGAGAAACTCGCGGAGCTGCGCGAGCATCTGCGGCCGGGCGCCGGCCTGCCTGACGTAATCGAGCCGCTTGGCAAACGTCTGCAAACCGTACTTCTCGAACGCCGCCCGCGACACGGCCGAGTTGGCTGCCCCGTCGAGGTGAAACGTGCGCCCCGCGACGCCCGTGTAATAGCCCTCCTTGCGGAGCAATTCCGGATACGTCACCACGTCCATGGGCAGCGGGGCCGAGAAACGGGTCATGGCGATGCGGACCGGCGAGCGGCCCGTCATGATCGCGGCCCGCGATGGCACACACTGCGGGCAGGCGACGTAGGCCCGGTCGAAGCGGATGCCTTGCGAGGCGAAGCGGTCCAGGTTCGGCGTCTTGATGTCCGGATTGCCGTAGCAGCCGACGTGCGCGTAGGTATGGTCGTCGGAGAGGACCAAAAGGATGTTCGGCCGCTTTGCGTCTGCGGCCGGGGCCGACGAGACCACCGCCGTCAGCGCAGCACATCCGGCGACCAGTGTAGCAAGAAGGGTTCTCATGGCACTCACGCTCCTTTCTCTTTGCTCAGCTTCGGGACGGGGCTTTTCGCTTTCTTGGCTTTCTTGCCTTTCTTGGCCGGCATCCCTTCCTCGGCCCCGGCGCCTTTCGGGCCGCCGATGTCGAGGTGGTTCTCCTTGGGCAGCCATCCGGCGAGTTCCTCCTTCTTGGCGCCCAGGTCCGGCCGTTTGGCGAGGTTCGTCCACTCGAACGGGTCCTTGATCTCATCGTATAATTCCTCGCCGCCGTCGGCGTAGCGGATCAAGCGCCAGCCTTCGGAGCGGACCGCGTGGTTCATGTACCGGTAAGTCGTCAGGGCGGGCTTGTCCCAGGGCGCCTTGGGATCGGCCAGGAGCGGCCGGATGCTCTCCCCCTGCACGTGCTTGGGCGTCGGGATGCCGCAGAGATCGGTCAGCGTGGGGTACATGGACATGAAGTCCACCGCGCGGTCGCACCGGGCGTTCGGCTTGGTGAGCCCGGGCACAATCCAAATAGACGGGGCCCGCGTGGCCTCCTCCCACAGGGCGAACTTGCGCCAGTGCTGCTTTTCGCCCAGGTGCCAGCCGTGGTCGCTCCAGAAGACCACGATCGTGTTGTCGCGATAGGCCGACTTGTCTAAGGCGTCCATCAGCCGGCCGACCATTGCGTCGCAGAACGTGATCGTGGCCAGATAGCCCTGGATCGCGTCCTTCCATCGCCCGGACTTCAGGATCGCCGCATGGTCCCCGCCGGGCCCGGCCATGCGCACCGCGGCCGGCGGCAGATCGTCCAAGTCGTCCTCGCGGTAGGGCGGCAGCTCGATCTTGTCCAGGGGGTGCATGTCGTAGTACTTGCGCGGCACGTTCCAGGGCATATGCGGCTTGTGGAGCCCGACTGCGAGGAAGAACGGCTTCTCGTGCTTCTTCTGGAGCTGCTCGATCCCGTAGCTGACGATCCGATAGTCGGGCAGGTCCGCGTCGCGACAGTCGAGCGGAGCAAACTGGATCCCGCCTACTCCCGTGTCGCCGGTGGGGCGGGGCGTGCCTCCCTCGCGCGCGAGATAGTCGTCCCACTCGCTGCGGCGGCGGTAGGAATCGTGGTAGATCTTTCCCGCCCCGCCGACGTAGTAGCCCGCGTTGCGGAAGGCCGTGGTCAGCGGCAGGTCCTGCGGGATCGCGGTGCGCCAGTCGTTGCGGTTGTCGTACACGCCGGTCGCCGAGGGGCGCAACCCGGACATCAGCGCGGCCCGCGAGGCATTGCACACCGGCGCGGGACAATAGCTCCGCGCGAACCAGACGCCGCGGGCGGCCAGCCGGTCCATGTTTGGCGTCTTGGTCTGCGGATTGCGCCCCAGGTAGCCGACCCAGTGGTTCAGGTCGTCGATGGCGATGAACAAGACGTTGGGCCTTGCCGGCGGCGCTTTCGGCTCGGCTGCCCGACCCAGGTCCGCCGTGCCAAGCATGGCGACAAGACAACATCCCAGCGCGGCGGAGCAGTGCAGTGCTTTCATGGCTTGGTTCCCTCTCTCTGGCAAGCGAATCCTGGGGACATTGGGACCGTTCTGCAAGGAGCTACGAATGCAAAATGCAAAATGTAAAATGTAAAGTGCAAAATGCCAACCTCGAATTGCAGATTGACAGATTGCGGGTTTTGCGCCTCCCTCATTTTGCATTTGCCACTTTGCATTTTACATTTTGCATTTCCCCTACTGGTGCCACTCTCCCTCGTAAAACCCCTGGTGACTCTGGCCCGACCAGACCGGCGACGAGGGCTGCCCTTCCTGGCCGAGGCGGTCCACGCCGACCACCACGTACCGCGCGTGACCGGCGTTGCGGACGGTGAACGTCGTCTCCTTGATCGGCTCCGGGGTCAGTCGCGTCACAGTGCGAGTATCCACGCGGTAGACCCGGTAGCCAAGCGACGCGTCCTTCGCCCACTTGATCTCCGCGTCGCGTCCCTTCTCGTGTAGCAGTACGTTCCACGGCTCGGCGGGAATGGTCAGGACATACGGCGACGGCCCGCTCTCCGTGCCCAGCCGGTTCACCCCCCGCACGATGTAGGCATAGACCGCATACTTGTAGTCCGCGGACTCGGGCACCTTGCGCGTCAGGTCCACGCCGGTGTCGCTGACCCCGGGCTGCGATGCTGGGGCCTCGGCGACCTTCTGGATGCCCGGGACGTCGAGCACGCGGTCCACCGCCAGGATGCCTGTGACGTCGAGCACGCGGTCCACCACCGGCTCGGAATACTCGGGATCGTTGTAGCCCCAGGAGCCTTTCGAGGTCATGTTGGTTGCCACGTGGACCACGCCGCGGTACACGTTGTGCGCAATTACGTCCTCCGCTTCTGAGCCCCGCCAGGAGAACTCTACGCGGCGCGCGTCTTTCACGTAAACAATCGACTCGCGGATCGCCGGTGGCTGCGTCCGCGCCTTGAAGCTGTCGCGGCTCTCCCGTCCGTTAGCTCCCACGGCACGGACGGTGTAGATATAGACCTTTCCGGCCTCCAGGCCGCTGTCCTCGTACTTTGGGGTGTCACCCTTGGCGGACCCCACGCGGCCAAACTCGGCCAGCCACGGCTTGTCCGTTTGGGCACGGTAGACGCGATACTCGCGAACGCCCGGTGACCGGCTCGGCTTCCACGTCAGCTTCGCCTTGCCAGGATCGGTCACTACGGTCAAGCCCGTCGGCGGCTCTGGCCGGTCCGTGGGCTGGGCCTTGCGAAAGCGGTACGTCCAAATCCGCGCCTCGCCTTTGGGGGTCACCGATTCGAGGAAGACCAGGTTGAGCGCCGAGTCGTAGCCCATGTTCCGGGCCCGGCTGCCGGTGGGCTCGGGCTCGACGGCCGGGTTCATCTTCGTCCACTGGAGCTTGGCCACGTCGAGGGCCCATGTCTCCAGGGCGCCGCCTTTCTCCTCCAGCCAGACCACGCACACGCAGACCCCATTGACCGAGTCGAACACCATCTTGGGGATCGTCGAGTAGGTCTTGCGCTTCTTGCCCGGCGGGCGGGGCGTGAGGTCGTGGGACTCCCAGCGGTTCGTGCGGTAGCGGTAGATCCAGGTCTTTTCGTCGTCGGTGTATTGCCCGCCGAAGACCACCAGGCAGTCGTTCGCGGTGTCGTAGCAGATGCCCATGCCGTCGCGCGGGCTGGGCGGATTGGCCGCGTCCAATCGCTCCAGGCGGTTGCTGTATGCGTCGTAGACGAAGAGGTTGTTCATCCCGCCCGCGTCGCCCTGGCCGCCGAAGGAGATCGAGACCTCGTGGTTGGCGTCGTATGTCCCGCCGGCATTGAGCGAGCCGAGCACGTCCCGGGAGTACTTGGGCGGCTCCCTGTAGGGCGGCGGACGCATGTTCGTCCAATGGTAGTGGACGGGGTCGTACAGCCAGACGTGAGACCGCTTCAATTGGACTCCGCGGGACCACTGCCAGCCGTGCCCCAGCGACGCCCCGGGGAACCGCACGAACCTGTGGTTGGCCACGTCGAAAACGTTGGCCCCGTCGATGCAGCAGGCCCCGGGCGGCGAGGTATTGGGGAACTTCTGCTGCCAGCGGCCCGTTTCGAGGTCCCAAAGGAAGAGGTGAAACCCTTGCGGGATGCCGTCGTGCCCGCCCCAGCGGATGAACTGCCGCGTCCAGGGGTCCCACGCACCGCTCCCTTCGTAGAGATACCGCGGCGACGGGGCGCCCTCGCGAGGGCTCTGCTTGACCCAGACGTTCTCCGGGTGGCTGGCCCAGTCGGCGGCCCAGGCAACGGCAGGCAAGCAACCCAGGATGACAACAACCGCAATGCGGGCGACTCGCATCTTGATCGTCCTCCATTATTCACTTGTTCCCAAGCTCCGGCTTGGGAACACCCGGCGTGCGAAGCTCGGCTTCGCCCCCTGTCGCGCCACGGCGAAGCAGAGCTTCGCGTAAGTGCGATCCCAAGCAGAGCTTGGGATCGAGGTACCTGATCGCTGACTGCTGATTGCTGATTGCTGAAAGCTGATAGCTGAATCACCCCAATCCAAACAGCTTCCGGATAAACGCCGCGTTACGCCGCGCGTCGGCCACCCGGTCCCCGGATGGATTGGAAGTCTCCATCACGATCCAGCCCTGGTAGCCGAGTTCCTTGATCGCCTCCCCGATGGGCTTGTACTGCACCTTGCCCTCGCCGAGGTAGTTTCTGCCGTCCTTGAAATGGAATATCGCGATCCGCTCCTTGAGGAACCGGATCTCGGCGGGCACGTCGTAGCCCATGCCCGTCAGGTTGCCGACATCGTAGTAGACTTGGACTGCCGGGCTGCCGATGCGATCGAGGATCTCGGCGTTCTGTTTGGCGGAGAGCGTGTTTTCGATGGCGAGGATGACCCCGGCGTCTTTGGCCCTCGGGGCGGCGGCCTTGAGACGCTCGACCACCACGTCCACGTCGGCGGTCTTGACGGTCTTGCCATCCAGCAGGCTCCCCTTGCCGAAGAAGGCCACAAGGATCACCTTGGCCCCGAGGTCCTTGGCAGCGTCGATGCTCTGGTCGAGCCATGCCGGCCCGCGCGGGTCGCTGGCCAGGGGATTCGAGTTCAAGAGGCCCATCATGAACGAGGAGATCACCAGGCCCGTTTCCTTCATCTGCTCCTTGTACTTCTGGCGCACGGCCGTGTCGGCCACTTGCAGCTTGTCGGCCGCGTTGCCGACGTTGATCTCCACGCCGTCCAGCCCGGCCCGCTTGGCCTCCTCCAGGCCGACCCCACAAGAGCCGATCTTGATCTTCACTGGCGGCGCCGCGGCAGCGGCCTGCGTCTTGCCCCGCGGGAGCAGCACCCCGCCCGCCAGTCCGGCCGCCGCTCCCTTCAACAATGCTCGTCGCGTCACGTTCATCGCACGACTCCTTACAGGACTATGGTAACACCGTATCGTCCATATCCTAACAGATCGCACGGCCCGCTAACACACTCTCCCCCTATCTGCGTCCATCCGCGTTCATCTGCGGTTTCTCTTCGATTTCAGCTTCTCCTGCCACTGGCCGATGAGGTGCAAAGCGTCCAGCGGGGCGGTCGCGTCGACGTCCAACTGACGGATTTCCTCCAAGACCGGATGGTCCGCCGGGCCGAAGAAGGTTAGCTGGAGACTGGAGCCGGGCGAGGAGGCAAGCGGCCGGGAGAGCTTGGCGTGGCCTTCGGCGTCGAGGTGCGATTCTTCAAGCTGCGCGAGGATTTCCTTGGCCCGGTCGATCACCGCTCGCGGGACGCCCGCCAGCCGGGCCACGTGGATCCCGTAGCTCTTGTCGGCCGCGCCCTCGACGATCTTGTGCAGGAAGACCACGTCGTCCTTCCACTCGCGCACCGCCACGTTGAGGTTCCTGACTCGCGGGAGCGACTGCACCAGGTCCGTCAGCTCGTGGTAGTGCGTGGCAAACAGCGTGCGGCAGCCGATGCGGTCGTGCAAATGCTCGGCCACGCTCCAGGCCAGCGAGATGCCGTCGTAGGTGCTCGTGCCGCGCCCGATCTCGTCCAGGATCACCAGGCTCCGCGGGGTGGCGGTGTTGAGGATGCGGGCCGTCTCGATCATCTCGACCATGAACGTGCTCTGGCCGCGGCTGAGCTCGTCGCTGGCCCCG
>CAYGZI010000108.1:0-12352 GCA_964354245.1 uncultured Planctomycetaceae bacterium | reverse complement strand
CGAAAAGGTCAACGAGCTGGTCGAAGGGCTCGCGATCGCCGTGATCACGGTGATCGGGCTCATTGGCCTGACGATCGGCTGGCGCGCAGCTTTGGTGGTGGCCCTGGCCATCCCGGTCTGTTACAGCGTCACGCTGTTTGTCAACTTGTTGGCCGGCTACACCATCAACCGCGTCACGCTCTTCGCCCTCATTCTCGCCCTCGGGCTCCTGGTGGACGATCCGATCACCGACGTGGAGAACATCGCCCGATACTTTTCCATGCGGGTCCTCCCGCCGCGCGAGGCGGTGCTCAAGGCGATCCAGGAGGTCCGTCCGGCCTTGATCCTCTCCGTCCTGGCGATTATTTGCAGCTTCCTGCCGCTGATGTTCATTACCGGGATGATGGGGCCGTACATGGCCCCGATGGCGATGAACGTGCCGCTGACGGTCACGGTGTCGATGGTCGTCTCCTTCGTCATCACCCCGTGGCTGGCGATGGTCGCCCTGCGCAAGATGAACGTGGCCCACCACAGCGACGGCGGATTCGACCTGACCGCCCGGCCGGTCTATCGCCTGAGCCGCGCCGTGCTCGGCCCGATCCTCGACCGCCGCTGGGCCGCGTGGCTCGTGCTGGGCGTCGTCTTCCTGCTCCTGGTCGGCGCGATCCTGCTCCCCGCCTTCCGGGTCGTTCCGCTCAAGATGCTCCCTTACGACAACAAGAACGAGTTCCAGATCGTCGTCGATATGCCCGAGGGCGCCACCCTGGAAACCACCGACGCGGTCGCGAGGCGGCTGGGCAGCTACTTGGCCGGCGTCGGCGAAGTGCGGGACTTCCAGACCTACGCGGGCCTGGCCTCGGCCATGGACTTTAACGGCCTGGTGCGCCACTACTTCCTGCGCCAAGGCCCCAGCGTGGCCGACATCCGCGTCAACCTCGCCCCCAAAAAGGAGCGGGCCCAGCGTTCGCACGAAATCCTTCTCCGGCTCCGCAACAAGCTGACGGAAATCGCAGCGGAAGGCAACACGGGGGCCAAGATCAAGCTCGTCGAGAGCCCGCCCGGCCCGCCGGTCATCTCCACCATCACCGCCGAGGTCTACGGCCCGCCGGACGCGACCTACGCCCAGCTCATTGCCGCGGCCCGCAACGTCGAAGGCCGCCTGGCCCGCGAGCCGCTGGTCCGGGACGTGGACACGAGCGCCGAAGACGACCAGACGCTCTGGAGCTTCCAGACGGACCAGGCCAAGGCGGCCCTCTCGGGCGTCTCCAAGGAGACCATCGCCCGGACCGTGCAACTGGCCCTCCAGGGCATGACGCCCACGGTCCTGCACCTGCCCGCCGAGGTCGATCCGCTTGGGGTCGAGCTGCGGGTCAAGCGGGAGCTGCGCTCCAGCACGGGCGACCTTGGGCAGCTTTACGTGCGCGGCCAGCAGGGGCAGATGGTGAAGATCGAGTCGCTGGGGCATTTTCAGAAGGGCATCGACGACAAAACCATCTACCACAAGAACCTGCACCGCGTGGTCTACGTGTTTGGGGAGGTGGCCGGGCGCCCGCCGGCCGACGCGATTGTGGACATCCAGTTCGACCGCCAGCCCGACGGGACCGCCACGCAGCCTGCCGAGCCCCGGCCTCTTGCCCAACGGACCTGGTTTCACCCCGGCGGCGGCGACCCTTGGTCCCTGCCCGGGGCGTACCGCGTCGATTGGGCCGGCGAAGGGGAGTGGAAGATTACGCTGGACGTGTTCCGCGACCTCGGGCTTGCATTCGCGGCGGCCATGGTGGGGATCTTCGTGATCCTCATGTTCGAGACCCGCAGCCGCGTGCTGCCGCTGGTGATCATGCTGGCGATTCCGCTGACGCTGATCGGCATCATGCCGGGCTTCTGGCTCTTGAACGTGCTGGTGGACCGGCCGGTGGGCGGCTATCCCACGCCGGTCTTCTTCACGGCCACGGCGATGATCGGCATGGTGGGCCTGGCGGGGATCGTGGTCCGCAACTCGCTGGTGCTGATCAACTTCATCCATCAGAGCCTGGAGGAGGGGCTGCCGCTGCGCGAGTCGCTGATCCGCAGCGTGGCGGTCCGCATGAGGCCGATTCTTCTGACTTCCGGCACGGCCCTCCTGGGCAACTGGGTGATCACGCTCGACCCGATCTTCTCCGGCCTGGCTTGGGCGATCATCTTCGGCATCTTCACCTCAACGCTCTTCACGCTCTTGGTGATCCCGATCGTCTACTGGCTGCTTTATGCCCGCCGGGAAAAGCCGGCAGAGGGCAGTAGGCAGAGGGCAGCGGGCAGAGGGCAGTCCGCTTAGCTGCGGCACTCGTGCCGCGCGTGGCAAGATTGCAGAACCGCGGTGTGCCCTTTTTCCAAGGACTGCCCACACGCAGCGAAGATCTAAGGCGGGCCGTCCCAACTGCTTGAGTCCGCAAGCCGGAACGTCTATCCTGGATCCTGCACAGCCGTGCAACCGCCGGCCTGAGTGCGCGTATTCTCCTGGGGCAATTGACAAAGGAACTCGTCTATGCGATCGAAGCTTTCCGCAGTGGCAGTGTTTGGCCTCGTGTTGACGGCCCTGCTGGCGCGGGCCAGCGTGGTGGCGGAAACGTTGCCGCCGCGGGCCCAGTGGATCCCCCAGGACGCGGTGATCGTCACCGAGGTCTCGGACCCTAAAGCCTTGCTGGACTTGGCTTTAAGCGACAAGGTCAAGTCCCTGGTCACCTCCTCGGCGCCTTGGAAGCAGCAGAGCTCGAACCCGGGGTTCCAGCAGTTCCAGCAGGTGGTCCGGTACGTGGAAGCGACGCTCAATACCGACTGGGAGACCGCCCTACGCAAGTTCCTCGGCGGCGGCATGACCGCAGCCACCCTGCCGGGTGGGGCCAGCGTGCTGGTGGTGGATGCCCAGGACGAGAAGATGCTTCAGAAGCTCAACGAGTTTGTGGTCGGGGTGGCCAAGTCCGAGGCCGCCAAACGCGGCCGGGGCGAGGCCGTTGCCTCCAAAGAGTACCGCGGAGTGACGGCTTGGACGCTCGGGGGGCAGGATGCCCACACCATCATCGGCACGCGTTTGATACTGGCCAACCGCCGGGCCGCGTTGGATGCCGTGCTCGACCAGCGGGCCAATCCGCAGGGAAAGAACATTGCCACGCTTCCGGCGTACCGAGAAGCCGCAAAGGCCGCGGGCCCAAGCGCCGCCTTCATGTACGTGAACCTGGAAGTCCTCAAGCGGCTTCCGCAGGTCCAGAAGGCCCTGGATCGGGGCGAGAATCCAATGGCCGCGCTGCTGTTCGGCGGGATCCAGGACGCCCTGCGCGGGGCAAACTGGCTGGCAATGGGGCTGCGCGTGGAAGGCCAGACGATCTCGCTGGCGGCCGTCACGGGCGGAAAGCCCGTCGATTCGTCCGGTCCGGCGGGTTTCACCTGGCCTGCCCGCGATAAGGGGGCAATGCCCGATCTGGCCATCCCGGGCCGATTGGCCGGGGTCAGCCTCTACCGCGACCTGCACGCCTTCTACGCTGCCAAGGACAAGCTCTTCCCGGAGCGGACCTCGGGGTTGATCTTCTTCGAGAACATGATGGGGATCTTCTTCAGCGGCCGGGACTTCACCGAGGAGGTCTTGGGCCAATTGGACCCGGAGATCCGTTTTGTGGTCGCCCAGCAGCAATACGATCCGGCCGTCGGCACGCCGACGCTCCAGATCCCCGCCTTTGCAGCAATCTTCCGGCTCAAGGACCCGAAGAAGTTCGCCGAAGTGGCCGAAGAAGCGTGGCAGAAGGCCGTGGGGCTTGTCAACATCACCAGCGGGCAGAAGGCCCTTCCCGGGCTGATCATCGACCGGCCCACGCACGGCGACACGCGGCTGAGCGTGGCCCACTTCTCGGCGGTGAACGAGAAGGACCGGAAGCACCTCGACGTCCGCTACAACTTCCGGCCGGCCTTGGCCCAATGGGGCGATTACCTCATACTGAGTTCGGCGGAGGGCCTGACCCGGGACCTGATCGACGCCTTGAAGAAGGAGACGGCCCAGTCGGCCAAGGCCCTCGCCCAGACCCACAGCCTCGTGGATATCGACCTCAGCGGGATCGCCTCGGCCCTGGCCGCCAACCGCGACGCGATGATCCGGCAGAACATGGTCGACAAGGGCGCGAGCCGCCAACAGGCCGAGACCAATATCGACCTGCTCATCGCGGGCCTGAAGTCGCTGGGCCAGGCCACCGTCGAGATGGGGAGCCGCGACGGCCGGCCCGAGGCGAGCGTGAGCGTGAAACTGAACCTGCAATAGGGTCTTGGCGGCGACTCACCACGGAGGCACGGAGAACACGGAGGAAGAAAGAAATGAACGCTGCGGGAGAATCGGTTTCTTTCGTCTTCTTCTCTATCTCCGTGCCCTCCGTGTCTCCGTGGTGTCACTTGCGTTTTCCACTGTGAAGTGGGGGTTTCTATGCTCGACCAGCGACCTGTCGATCCCGCGTGGGCCTGGGCCCCTTACAAGCCCGATGGCGCCCGGCCCTGGAGCCTCCGTTGGGCGGGCCATCTCTATCGCCGCGCGGCCTTCGCGGCCACGTGGGGGCAACTTCAGCAAGCCCTGAAGGACGGGCCCGAGCGCACGATCGAGAAGCTCCTTCGCCCCGGCGCCGAGGCACAAGCCGCCAACCGGGCCCTGGATGAAGACGAGCGGGCGGGCGCCGCATCGGTCGAGGGCTTGCGCGCGTGGTGGCTGCGGCGCATGATTCTCACGCCGCACCCGCTCCTGGAAAAAATGACCCTCTTCTGGCACGGCCACTTCGGCATCAGCCATGCCCGGGTGCAGAGTGCCGAACTCTTGCAGGAGCACGTCCGCTTGCTGCGCCGGCACGCCCTGGGGCGATTTCAGCCGCTTCTGGAGGAAGCGGCCCGGGATCCGGCAGTGCTCCTGAGCCTCGATGCCGGGGCCAACCGCAAGGCCCTGCCCAACGAGCATTACGCCCGCGGACTGATGGAGAGTTTCACCCTCGGTCCCGGGCGCTGCCCGGAGCGGGACCTCCAGGAGGTGGCCCGGGCGCTGACGGGCTGGTTTGTGATCCGCAACGAGCTGCGCTTCATCCCGCGCGAGCACGACGCGGGGCCGAAGCGGATTCTCGGCCAGGAGGGGCCGTTCGAGGTCAAGGACGTGGTGCGGATCGCGCTGGAGCAGAAGGCGACCCCGCGCCACCTGGTGGGCAAACTCTATCGCTGGCTGGTGAGCGAGACCGACGAGCCGGACGAGAGGCTGCTTGCCCCGCTGGCCGACTCGCTGGCCAAGGACTACGACATCCTCCGCCTGGTCGAGACCGTGCTCCGCTCCAACCTGTTTTTCTCCGAGGCCGCGTATCGCCGGCGCATCAAGAGCCCGGTGGAGTTCGCCTTGGGGATCATTCGCCCGCTGGAGGGGAACGTCTCGGCAACGGCCCTGGGCGAGCACCTGGCCGGGCTGGGGCAGGACCTCTACCAGCCGCCGACCATCCACGGCTGGCCGGGTGGCCGCGCGTGGATCAGCCGGGCAACGCTCGTGGGCCGCAGCAACCTGGCCCTGGCCTTGGTGGCTGGCGGCGAGCCCTTCGGCAATCAGCTCAACCCGTCGGCCGTCGCCCAGAAGCACGGCTTTGCAGGCCCGCAGTCCGCGCCCCGGTTCCTGCTGGACCTGTTTCTCCAAGGGGACGTGCCGGAGCCGGTCCGGGACGCAGTGCTCAAGGGCGACCCGTCGCCGGCCGGGAACGACCCCGGGCCAATGCTCCGCCGCCTGGCCCACGTTGTGTGTACGTTGCCGGAGTTTCAATTGGCTTAGCAGGGACGGAATCCGAAATGCCGAATTCGTAATCCGTGGTCTAGACAAGATGTCGTGCGTGTTCCGATGAGTCATCGCAAGACACGATGGGAGGAATAGTGAGTCATTCCGAGACACGACCAGCCAGAGTTGTTGACCGGCGAGATTTCCTTAAGGCGGGCGTGGCGGCGGCCTTCGGGACTGCCGCGATCGGATCCGGCTTGCGTGCGGCGGAGGAGTCGCCGACCAATACCAAACCGATCCCCACGCGGCGGTTCGGCAAGACCGGCCTCGAACTGCCGATCCTCGGCTACGGCGGCGCGGCCCTGCCTAAGGCTTGGCTCAATCCGCTTTCGCACGAAGATCGCGTCGAGTTGGTCCGATACGCCTACGACCGGGGGGTGCGTTACTTCGACACATCGCCCGTATATATGGAGAGCGAGGCGATTCTCGGCGAGGCCCTCAAAGACCGACGCCGCCAGGTGTGCCTGGTGACGAAGGTCGAGACGACCAAGCCGGATGAGGTGCGGAAGTCGGTGGAGCAGTCCCTCAAAGCGCTCCAGACCGATTATCTTGATCTCATCCTGATCCACGGCACGCCGGGACTGCAGCAGATGAGCGTCGAGCAGGCGATGAAGATCCACGCTGAGCTGGTCAAGCTCCGCGACGAGAAAGTCACCCGGTTTGTCGGATTTTCCGCGCACGGCTACTTCGACAAGGCGCTGGCCCTGATTACCTCCGGCGGATTCGATCAGTGCATGCTATCCTACGGCTATCTCCCGCGAGGTTACGACCAGGTCTATTCCGCCAGAATGACTGAGTTGCGCAATGCGTGCGTGGCGAAAGCTCATGAACTGGGCATGGGGATTGTCGCCATGAAGGTGATCGGCGCAGGCATGCTCGGCGCCTGGTCGGGATACATTGTGCCGGGATTCGACAAGCAACGCCTCAAGCGACTACCTGCCGCCGCCATTCGCTACGTGCTGCAGGACAAGCGCATTCCTCTCCTGAACATTGGCATGCGTCTGAGGGAGGAAATTGATGCCAACATCAAGATTCTCTCCGGGGATGTCACCTACACCTTGGAGGACCGGGCGATCCTTGCCGAGTTCTCCGCGAAGCTGTATGACACCGATGCGATCAAGAAGATGAGGATTGACTGACCCGGAATAGTAAGGCACCGTGTCATGGTCGGTTACGAATCCCTTTGAAGGCGACGCGGCGTCTGGAGAATCGGTCTGGAATGGCACTGTGACGAAAGCCGTACTGAACTGAGAGACTTGAGGGAGGACAGAAAATGAAGGTCTTGAGGTGGACCTGCGTGCCAGCCCCGTTCGCCGTTGCGGCGATTCTGTCGAGCGCGTTGATGTCTCATGCCGCAATGGCGCAAGAAGAGAAGGTGGCCGCGGGATTCCCGACCGTCATCCAACGCGACATAACCCTGTGGAGTGATGGCACACGGCTCTCCGGTGTCTTGCTCTACCCCAAGGACCGCGAAGAAGGCAAGAAGCTACCGGCTATTGTGCTGTGCAATGGGTGGGGCGGCACCAAGGCTTTCTTGATGCGATCCGATATTGCGCCGCGTTTCGCTGCGGCGGGCTATGTCGTCATCGACTATGACTACCGCAACTGGGGCGATAGCAACAGCCGGCTCGTAGTTCGCGGCACAATGCCCAAGCCCGACAAGGATGGCTACGTGACCGTCAAGGCCCAGGCCATCCGCGAAGTAGTCGATCCGTTCGACCAACAGGAAGATATCGATGCCGCGGTGTCGTATGTCTACGGTGAGCCCATGGTGGACAAGGGCCGCATCGGCATCTGGGGTACGAGCTTCGGCGGCGGGCATGTGATTTACCGGGCGGCGCACGATCGTCGCATCGCATGCGTGGTCGCACAGGTCGGGTCCATGCCCGATGACTGGACCAAACGATTCCCCGCAGGACTGAATGCCGTGTACAAGGGAAAATCCGACCGCGCTCGAGGTCTCGTCGACCCTGTACCTCAGGGCGGGGGTTCGCCAGGGGGATTGACCGGCACGCCCTATCCCGAGCGTATCGCCGTATTCAATCCAGGCCAGTATGCCGACCGGGTCAAAGTGCCGACCCTTCTGATCGATGCCGAGAAGGAGCATTATTTCAATATCAAAGACAATTCGGGACGGGTACATGAGATTCTGAAGAAGAACGGCGTGCCGACGGAGTATCATGTGCTCAAAGGGATAGGGCATTACGAGGTTTATAGCGGAAAACCCTTGGAAGACGTAATGAAGCTCGAGATCTCCTGGTTCGACAAGTACCTGAAGGGCGAGAAGTAGGGCTATCCTTCAATGTCCAAGACCTCTCCGTCCACAGGGAGGCGCAAAGTGAGTCATTCTTGGCCAACGACTGTGTTACCACTCGTGCGGCAGTGTCTTACGAGTCCCCTTGCTTGCGGAGTCTTGTCATGCGATATAGAACAGCCTGTATCGTTGTGCTCTTGCTGACCATTTCTTCGACATCCAGCGCGCAGTTCCCCTGGCAGAAACCGCCGGCCAGGAGCCAGAAGGCGGTGGCAGATATCTTGGGTCCGACTGCCAAGAAAGAACCGTCGCGCGACCTGAACATCGTCTGGGTCTGGGGCATCGACAAGCTCCACGCGAAAGAGACCCACGAATACGCCTGGGTCATGGACCGCTACGTCAACGTGCTTCTGCCCCGGGTCCCGCACGTCACGGTCGTCCCCTCCATGTGGTTCCCCAAGAAGGAATTGTGGGAAAAAGCCGACCTGGTCGTTTTCTATTTGTGGCCGGGTGAAAAATGGGATTACGGGCTCGTCGACGCCCATCTGAAGCGCGGCGGTGGGTTGATATTCATTCACATGGCCCTGATGCAAGGATCGGGGGAAGAGTTGTCGAAGCGGATTGGGATGGCATGGGACCACAGAAATGGTGCCACCAAATGGGGCGTGTTGCCCACGCCGCTGACTCTTACTGCCGCGGCATCAGAATCTCCCATCTTCAAGGGGTTTCCGGCAGAGTTCGATCTGGCGGAGGAGTTCTATTGGAAGTTGAGGGGAGACCCGGCGGGCGTCACGCCCCTCGTGACCTCGCCCGCCGGCCCGGCCATAGCAAACAAAGCGCTGAACGGTCCTCCCAAGATCGAAGATCTGGACGGCAAGGAGTGGCCAGTCATGTGGACAAAAGAGGTAGGCCGGGGCAGAGTTTTCGTCACGGCTGCCGGCCATAACTATTTCACGTTCAACGATCCCTACTTTCGGATCATCCTGCTGCGGGCCATGGCTTGGACCATGAACGAGTCTTTTGATCCATTCAAGCCGCTGGTGACGCTCCATCTGGAACGGTAGGGTTTGGAGTTCAAACTCCCCGTTAGACTCATAGGAGTTTCCTTTGCGTGTGGAGTGAAAACGATGTTGCTCAACCGACGCGAACTGCTCAGGACCCTCGGTGCCGCGACGGTGATGTCGCTCGAAACTGGCGCTGCGTCCGCTCTGGCGAGAGCGGCCGCTGCCGCCGACCCAAAGTCCGCCGGCCGCGAGAATCTCCTCGTGGTGGTGCAGCTTGCCGGCGGCAACGACGGCCTGAACACGGTCGTCCCCTACGCCGACGACCTCTACGCCAAGAACCGCCGCACGCTGCGCCTGACCGAAAAGCAGGTCATCAAGATTGACTCGCTCTTGGGCTTCCATCCGGAGATGAGGGCCTTCAAGAAGCTCTACGACGAGGGGCTCTTGAGCGTCGTCCAAGGCGTCGGCTATCCGAATCCCCACGGCGGCCACGCCGAGTCCATGCAATTCTGGCAAACGGCCCGGCCCCACGAGACCGGCGTCCAGACCGGTTGGGTCGGGCGCGCGGCCGATCGGGCGTATCGCCCGGGCGAAGTGGACCTGCCCGCGGTTTTCGTCGGCCGCATCCGGCGGCCCTTCGTGATCAACGCCGAGAAGACCTTCATTCCCGCGATCCGGTCCCTGGACCATGCCACGCTGCGGACCCTGTCCGGGGCCGCGGGAGGCGAGGCCCACCGCCGCGCACTGGTGCTCGCTGCCGAAGTCCCGCGCGGCGGCGAGAATCCGCTGGTGGGCTTCGTGGGGCAAAGCACGACCGCCGCATACACCGCCAGCGCGCGGATCGAGCGCGAGCTTCAATCGGGCCGCTCCGCCGTGGAGTATCCGCAGTCCGAGTTTGCCCAGATGCTCAAGAGCGTCGCACAGCTCATCCGGGCCGACCTGGGCATCCGGGTTTTTCTCACGGAATTGGGCGGCGAGGAGCCGGGCGGGTGGGATACCCACGCAGTGCAGTTCGCCAACCACGCGGCCCTGCTCAAGCAGATGTCGGAGGGCATGGCCGCTTTCGCCGCCGAGCTGAAGCAAGACCGGCTCTTGGACCGGGTGGTGCTCGTGACCTATTCAGAATTCGGCCGCACGGTCGTGGAGAACGGCCGGCGCGGCACGGATCACGGCTCGGCGGCCCCGATGTTCCTGATTGGCGGCAAGGTGAAGGGCGGCCTGGTCGGGCCGCACCCGAATCTCGCCCAGCTCGAAGGCGGCGGGGCGAAGCACCACACCGATTTCCGCCGCGTCTTTGCCACGCTCCTGGACCGCTGGCTCGGCTGGCCGAGCAAGCCCATCCTCGGCGGCGACTACGCGCCGCTGGAGGTGCTGAAGGTATAGGGCTTTATGGCTGCGTGGCCGCGGGGATTCGATATGGTGTCCGGGGAATTGTCATTGACAGGCCATGGAACCCTGCTATACTTCCTTTAGCGACCAGAAAGGGCCGGTTTCGACCGACTCAGGACGTTGTCCCTGGCCGCTTCTTCTTTTCCGCCTCAGAGATCCACGCGAGCACGTCTTGCAGCGCCTCGTCACCCCGGTGGATCAGTGCTTCTCTCCTTTCGCGGCCCTCACCGCCCGCCAGCGTCCGATTGAGCGACCGTCTGCGCCTGCCAGTTGAAGGAGTCCCAGTAGGCCCGATCGACCGCGTAGCAGTCGATCGGGTCGGTGGGCTTGAGGTCCTTGGGGAGGAAGCCGAATCGCTGCATCTCGCGGATGTAGTGCTGGTTGGGGCGGAAGCCCGCCATGTCGAAGCGCTTGCCGGCCATCAGGCGCCCCCGGGCGTCGCGCACGGCGGCGAGCGTGGCCTGGTAGACCGGGTCGTCAGCATTCTTGAAGACCACTTCGCCGCAGAGCCCGAGCCCGCCGGACTGCTTGGCCAGCGGAGCCAACAGTGCGTAGGACTTCTCGGGGCGTGAGAGGTTGAAGGCCCGCTCGGCCCGCTCGCCGTGGGCCCCGGGGAAGACGAGGGCGGAACGCCTGCCGCGCTGGTCGTTCACTTCCTGCGTGTGACAGTTGCCGCAGCGGTCGCGCAATTGACCCATCGGCGCGAAGACCGGATAGGAGCCGCAGCCCAGCGACGCATACGTGCCGGGATAGGTTGCGCTGGTCTCGATCCACAGTCGCACGGTCTTCACTTCCAGCGGCGAGAGCCTGGCCTCGTAGTGGCTGCCGTCGAGGAGCTTCAAGAGGCGGCTGGCTGCCGTGGTGTCGCTCCGCGGCGGGCGGTTGCCGAACGGCAGATTGCGCCCGTCGGCCACCAGCCCGCGGGTCTGCATCGTCCAGTAGCTCATGGTGTACATCGAGGTCTTGTCGCCGGTCAGGTCCACGCGCCCGTCGTATCGCTCGGGGCTGTGGCACTTGACGCAGTGCCGGTCGAGGATCGGCTGCACGTCGCGGGGGAAATCGAGCACGCTGGGCACGTCGCGGATTGGCTCGATCCGGCTCGGGGGGCGCTTCAGGGCGAGGCGGTCCGCGCGGAAGTCGGGGGCCTTGTTGCGCTGCTCGTGGCAGCCCACGCACCCCAGCGTCTCGCCCGGCTGGAGGATCGTGAAGCTGTGCATGCGCTTCACGGCCACGTCGTTTTCATCCAGGGCCACGAAGAAAAGCGACTTGAGCGGCGGCAGCTCCATGAAGGCCGACCCGTCCGGCTCCACCGGCACCGTGCCCACGATCTGGGCCAGCGTGAACGTGCCGCCGATGGTCAGAGGCTCCATGCCGCCGGAGAAATTGACCGGCTTGGGCAACTGGGCCATGACCAGGAGCTTCTTGATCTCGCCCCGCTTCACGCCCTCCATGCTGCGTCCGTCGTAGATGTCGGACAGGACCGCGCGGGCGGTCGCCTTCGACGGTTCGGCCCGGTCGGGGATCACCGGCTCGCGAGGGCGCGGCACGAGGGGCCGCGGCTCGTGGCACTGGAGCCTCCCCCGCTCCGCCGCGGGCAATTCGTAGATCAGCTCCGCGTTGCCCTGGCCGTCCATGACGAACAGCCCTCGCGGGCTGGCCACCAGGAAGCAGTCCTCGCTCAGCGCGTAGGGGTCTTTCCACCGCGCGGCCCATTCGTTTTCCTTGCTGACCCGCCGGGCCGAGGCGAGGATGTCGGGCCCGCTCTCCGGGTCCACGATCGTGACCGGGCCGAGGTGCTCGGGCATTCCGTGGCCGGGCGAGAAGGAGGCCACGACCTTGTTGGTGCCGGGGATGGGCTTGGCGTCCAACATGGCGATGTTGCCGAACTCGTTGCCGAAGAAGATCTGCTGCCCGGTGCCGTCC
>CAYGZI010000107.1:0-12369 GCA_964354245.1 uncultured Planctomycetaceae bacterium | reverse complement strand
TAACTCCTTTGCTACCAACAAACCGACCCGCGCAACAGCGTAACTTGGGTTAGCCCGAAGGGGAATCGTAGCGGCTTCGCGGTTCTTCGCGTCGGCAGCGGCAAGGACCACGTAAGGCGGGTCGGCATCAAGCGACAATTGCCCCACGCGGAGCGAAGCCAGTTCGCCCCGACGAAGCCCGGTGAGCACAAGTACCTTGTACACCAGCGCCCTTTCCCGGCCCAGCGCCACCAGCCGGCCGACCAGACGCGGGTTCTTGGCAAGCCGTGCCCGTGCCCTTTCCGTTGCGGCGTCGAGGTCCTGAAGCGCAAGCGGGAGCACTTTCCAGGTATCCCGCTTGCCCTTCACTTCCGCCGTGTCCTTTCGCACGGTGAGCCGCCCGTATTCGGCAAGCGGCCTGCGCTGTGCCACGTAAAGCAAACGGCAAAGTTCCTCTTCGGTCAGAGCCCGACGTTGCCGGCGGAGGTCAACATCTTCGTCGGCCTTCGACACTTTGCCAAAAGGGTTAGATACAAGGCGGCCCGTCTCGATACACCAGTTGCAGAAGGCAACGGCGGCGGCCCGGTAGGTGTTGCGGGTCCGCGGCCCCATGCCGCCCTTATCTTGTGCCACAAGCCAGCGCTCCAAGGATTCGCGGTTAAGGTCCAACAGCCGATTGAATCGGCAGTCGGCGGCGAGTCGTTCCAGGGCCCGACGGACATTCGCCCGGTGAACGGGGGATGTCCCTTCGGCTTCGAGCTTCATCAAATAGGCGTCGATTTGTGCGGCCAGCGGCGTTTGCTGGTGGTCGATTGCGCCGGCTTCCTCAACTGTCAGAATCCCGCCCTTCACCTTTTCGGCCCGCTTCTCCAGGTCGGTCAAAACCGAACGGGCGGCCGATTCATCGCGGCAGCCGGTCGCCACCTCCCGGACAATCCCCGAGCCGTCCCGGAGCTTGGCGGTATAGGTCCGGGCGACCAAGACAATCCGGTCGGTCCCATCCTGCCCAGTGGTCACGGGTGCCGTGCGGGTCTTGCCCTTGGCGTCTTTCCATTGTGCCAAGCGCCGGCCCTCCCGGACGATGATTCGCGCCCCGGCCGGCAGTGCCTTCGTTGCGGTCTTGCGGTAGACGGTGCCCATGATTTCGCCTTTCACTTTCCCCGGCGTCGTGCCGGTCACTTCGCCTTTCGTCTTCTCTTGGTTGCCAACATCGGACGCGCCAGGTTTTCCGGCGTCGGTTCCGGCGGCTTCGCGCCCGGGTCGGGCACCAGCCGGAGCCCCAAGTACGCGGCGAGTCGGTCGGCCTTGTCGAGCCGTATCGACAACTCGCCCCGAACGAATCGCCCCAGGTTCGCCGGGTCAATCCCAGTCGCCTTGCCGATTCGGTAGAGCGTCAAGCCGCATCGCTGAATTGCCTCCCGCAGCACGTCGGTCAGCGTCGGTTGTGGTTTCCTCTTCCTCATAGCAGCATTATTGCAGGTATCGGCAATTCAGTCAAGTGGCCTTCGGTGCCGGCCGCGTTTTTTTCTGCAAGCGTCCCCGTGTGCGTCAGCACGCAAGGGGACGCCATTCTGGTCCCTTTCTGGGATGGGGCGCATGGGCGCACCCGGTTCCGTGCGCGAAATGCGTCCCAATCAGGTGGCGCCGGTGCGCCCTTATACCCCGTCCCTTGCCAGGGGGTGAACGCGGTAGATCGACGGCCCCCGCCGGAGACTACCTCGGAAAACCACGGCCAGCAGCCCCCGGCGTCGCAAGCCCTTGACGGCCCTCTTGACGGTAGCAACGTTCGCCTGCGCCCGCCGTGCCAGGTCCGCTTGCGATGTCCGCGCTAACCCGTTCGGTTTCGTGTCACGGAACAAGATCAGCCAGACGAGGATTTCGCTCCGCGTCAGCCCCCCGGCAGTGAAGTCCACAAAGGCGTTGAGCGTGGCGAAGCGGCCAGCCGTCTTGCGGCGAGCCGGCGGGGTGCCGTTCGGGTGCTTCGCCTTGCTCCGGTCCCCGTGGTGCCCTGCCGGTACGGGCGGTCGGCCGGCGGGCGGGTCCATCGGCGGCAGCACGGCGCAACCCGGCAGAATTGACGGTTCCGTCCCGATGCTCATTCGTTCTGCCCCTCCCCGGTTTCGTCATTGTCGGCGGCCGGCGTCCGATCCCACATAGCGGCGAGCGCCTCGCGCACGTTGCCGGCCGGCCGATTCGGGTTCCAAGTGTGGTCGCGGTCGGCGAAACGCTGGCAAGCCCGGTCGAAATCAAGCACCAGATCCCGGGTTTCCCCGTGCCGGCTTTTCAGATGACGCAAGACGACCTGGGCCGGGTCCTTCTCGTCCGGCACCAGAATGAAGGCATCATCGGCCCCAAACTCCAGTTCCGACGATTCCCGGAACGAAGCCAAGTTCAGCCCGTCGCCCGAGTAGGACGATCGGCCTTTGCTGTCTTTCGTCCGCCCCACGGCAGCGACCACCAGCACGCCAACCTCAGCGTCGGCAAACTGCCGCAGGTAATCCATCGTCGCGTTCACTGCGCCCCGCTTGTCCTTGTGTTCGCCCGGCGGCGGGATTCGCTGGATATAGTCCAGTAGCAACAGGTCGGCCCGGAAGGCGTCGGCCGAAGCGGCGGCGTTTGCCAAGTCGAACGGCGGCTTGACGAAGGCCAGCCGGCTTGCGAGGGGTTCCAGCGTGTTCATCGCCTGGTCAAGGCGGTCAGCATGTTCGGCAGTGAACCGGCGGTAGCGAATCGTGGTGGCGTCGATTCCCGAAAGCCGCGCAAGCTGCCGATCCAGGAGGACGGCCGGCGGCATTTCCACGTTGCACACCAGGGCCCGCAAGGCGGGCGTCAGTCGAAGGGCATCAACCACCGCTTGCATGGTGAAGGCCGTCTTGCCCGCCCCCGGCGGCCCGCCGATGAGCGTCACTAGCCCGGGGCCCACCTCGATTCGCTCCAGTGCGCCCGACCCGACCGGCCAAAGCACGGGCGCCTTGCCGCAGAGCACGTCGTCTTTCCAGCCGTCGAACACGTCGGCGGCCGTCTGGAAGTTCGCCTTTGCCGTCGTCATTGCCTCGGCCCTCCCTCGTCGTACCAGCGGCCGAAGCCGAGAAACCGACCGCAAGCCCGGCACTCCCGCCGCGTTCTCCCTCCGCTTATCGCCACGTCCACCCAATCAGCACAGCCACAGCGGCAGGGGGTCGGCCCTGAGCCGGTCCCCACAGCCCGCGGCGGCAGCGGCCGAAGTGGCGGCGGCAACGGCGGCAGATTCTTGGTCCCCTCGCCCGCTTGCGGGAGAGGGTTAGGGTGAGGGCCCGGGTCGCTGGCCGGTGCCGGCGTCGGACCCGATCGCGTCCAGAGCGCAGCCAGGGCGGCGCGAAGTTCGTCGGCGGTTGGCGTCGGCGTTCCGTTCGGCGGTGCCGGCGTATCGACCGGCGGCGCTGCAACGGCGGCCGAAACGTCGGCCCCTGAGCTGGTCGCCCCGGCCGGCGGCGGCGACCCCACAGCCGCAAGCCCGCACTCGATCTGCCGGCGAACCTCTTTCGGCGGCAACCCGGAGTCGAGCGAGGCTTCCTCCAACAGGGCCACGGCCAGCGCCGGCGGGCAGTCAAACTCCCGAAGATTCGCGGCGGCACTAAAAAGCAGCCGGTGCCGGTCGCCTTGGTCGGCCCCGTGCCGAACGAAGTCGAGAGTTGCGCGGTTCAAGGTCGGCGCGCCGTTGCCGGCGGCGCGTCGAGCGGCCTTCGCTTCGGCCTCTTGCCCCACTTGGTCAACAGCGGTTTGCCAATCCGCGGCGGCCTGGTCACTGGTTCCGGTCACTTCCGGCAACGCGAACGGTGCCGGCTGGCGGGCCAGTTCAAGGATTCTGTCGAGGGAAATCCCCGTCAGTTCGTCGAACGTCAGGCGGCGCTTGTGAAGCCCCGTCTTCGGGTGCCGAGAGTTCGGGGCGCGAAAGGCCCTCACCTTGTCATAGACGCCCGCGTCAATCGTCACGCTCGCCAGTTCGGCGACGTGTTCGGCGAAGCAGCGGGCCGTCCGGTGGAAGTCGGGCGAAGGTGCTGGCGACCAAAGCGCGGTCGGCAGCCCCACGTGGAACCCCTTGGACCCCGAGAAGAAAAGCAAGAGGTCGCCCGGTGCCACGGCGTAGCGTTCGACCAGGAACGCGGCCAGCCCGCCAGCATCCTTGTGGGCGTAGTGGAGGTCTTCGCTGTCCAGGTCAAACCACAACCACGGCGACCAGCACGGACCCGCAAAGCCGGCGGTCGAGCCCGTTTCGGTCAACAGCCGGCGGAAGTCTTCGCCGAAGCAGAAAGCCGAGAGATAGCTCTCCTTGTGCGGTTCGCATCGCGGGTCGCAACCAGCGTACCCGGCCAGCGCAGCGCCGGCGTCAACCAGTCGGCGCGGTTCGCTGGTCGCCCCGAGAATCCGAAAACCGTAGGGACAGGGGTTCGTCACGGGGCACCTCCACTTTCTCCCTCGCCCGCTTGCGGCAGAGGGGTTTCCTTCATCCCCTCGCCCGCTTGCGGGAGAGGGTCGGGGTGAGGGCAGCCCGGCGTTTCGGCGTCGAGCTTCGCGGGGTCAAAGGACGTATCGACCGAAACATCCGGCGGCGGTTCCGCGGCATCGCCACCACCAGGTGCGTAGGGGTCCACTTCCGGCGGGTCAATGCCAATTGCCTCCAGTCGTTTCACCCGGTTGAATTCTGAGCCGTCATCATCGCGGCGAAGGCTCAGCTTCACCCTGCAACGGATCCCCGGCGGCAACGGCCTTTCCAGTTGTTCCAACGCCGTCACCCCGAGCTTCCCGAGGTCCCGTTTCGCCATTGGCATCGCGGCCGGCGTCAGCCAGACATCGTGCCAGAACCTCCGGTCCCGATGGTCGCCCTCGCACACCTTGAAGGTCAGCTTGTAAGCGGGCGTCCCCTTCGTCTTGCTGGTGAAGAGTTCGCCCCCGACGATATGGGCGGTATACTCCCCGCCCGGCAACGGCGCGAAGTCCTCCGCCGCTTCTGTCTCCCCCCATGCCCGGGAAAGAGTCTGCCGATCGCCTTCGCGCAGAATATCACTGAGAGACTTTTTCGCCATAGTCAAACCTCCAGCCCGGCCCCGGCGGTTCCAACCGTCGAGGTCGGGTCGTTAGAGTTCACAAAAAACGAAAGACCTTGCGAGCCGGTCCCGCCCCGGGCATCGTCGCCCGCATCGAGCGGGTCGGGGTGTTCCGCGAGCCAGCGCAGCGCCTTCACACGGTCGGCCAGCACCCATCGCGTTACCGGCCGGCCGTGCGCGGCCGGGCGACAGGTTCTCTCGTACCCGCCGAAACGGATTATGCCGGCCCGAACGAGTTCGCCGGGCACGGCACCGAAGCATTCCGGAGCGATGTCGGTCGGCAGTTCCACGAGATCCCGGACCTCATCGGCGCTTGCGGCCTCGATGCACAACAAGGCGCGCAACAAGGCGCGGCGCCCGCGACGAATGTAGACCGCCCGGCGAGCTTCCAGTATCCCACGGGCGTCGGCCTCCGGCCGTTCGCCTTTGGTGCCGTTGTGTTTGTGATGATTCATCGGCCGGCCCCCTTTCGGCAAGAGGGGCAGCCGGTCGAAATCCAGCGGTCGATTTCGTCGAGATCCCAGCGAACGAGTGCGCCCAGGCGAATGGGGCGCGGCATTCGGTCGCCATCGCTCATGCGGTACACATGACGCGGCGAACACGCAAGCTTTTCGGCGACGACGTTTACATCCCCGAGCTTGCGGCCGGTCACTTTCTCCGGCGTCTGACGGATGGTAGGCATAGACATTTCCTTCTGTAGAACCTTCTTTCCCAACAAGTGTTGCAGACGATGGGGGCCAAGTGTACAGCGACGAAATCTCTTGACAATAACCATGCCCAAAGTGGTTTGAACCCCAACGCGGGCAAAGACTTACAACGGAAGGCAAAAATTGCCGACGAAAATCGCTCTGATTTACGTCGGTATTCGACCGGTTGCAGGGGAGCGCAAGCGCCAATCGCTCAGAGAGTTGCGAAGACGAGAGCGGGGCACCGACAGAAATCGGCGTTACTGGCCCTGGATCGCGGCGTCGGATTCTTTTCGGGCGATGCGCGTGCAAGCCTGCCGAATCGTGTCGGCGGAAGCCTCAAGATCCTTGGGGAACGTCGTGCGGAATGCCGCGGCGATTGCCGGCCATGTCTTGCCCTTCGCGCGCAGCGGCCGACCGAACTTGGCCCGTCGGATTGTCTCAGGCGTGTGTGATCCCCGCGGCCGGCCTACCTTGCGCTTACCTGGTGGCGCCTTAGACCGGCTCGTCAGGTCGGCCCCGCCGTCCCCTTTGCCTTTCCCTGGCTTGGCGGGCGGCGCCCCAGGGGGGAAGTGCAGTTTCAGTTCTCGTGACCAGTCGCGAAGATTGTCGATGTAGGGCTCTATTATCCGGATCTCGAAATAGCCGAAGTTAGGCTGGTCCTCCTCTGACCGTTGGTTGAGACAGTGGCCCCACAAGGCTTGGGCGTCTTCAAATACTTTTGTCGTGCTGCGAAGGAACAAGTCAGCGAATCCGACCGGCCCATGCACGTCGAACCACGCGCGAGCCCTCCTCCAGTCGTCCTCAGCCTGTTGGGAGCCAACGTCTCTTACGATGGCGATGAAGATGTAGGTCAGATCTTCAAGGTTCTGAGCCGTGCCCTCGAAATCGTCCAGCCACTCCTCAACCTCGTCGGCGAGAGGGTCAAGAAAATCAAGACCGACGTGCCAAGCTCTGCCACTCTCGTCCACCTCCTTTATCCGCGCGACGGGCTCAGCCGGCTCTGGGTCGAACAACTGGTCAAAGAGATCATCGTGCGTATCAGGTTGTGAGGTGTCGTCGCCCATCAAACACGTCTTTCCCACCAGGCCAGCTTGGGCGGTCGCCGCGGCAACCCGACGCGGTGACCGCGGAAAGCTCCCAGTTTATCACAGGTCGCGTCGAATGACTCCAAACTTAGGGCGAATCGGGCCAAACGCCACCATCGAAATCGGGCCGAAAATGCCACATTTGCTTGGGAAAATGGCAGTCTTGCCGGTCCCGGCGGCCTGCATCTTGCCCATTTTCAACCGAGTCACGGCTCCGCGCAATTCGGGCCCCCGGAGGGCCAGCGCGCCCTAGTTTCCCACCCCCGCCGGGTGGCCCGTTGCCCTAGGTGACATCGCGTCATCGACTTTTGGGGGGGGTGCCTGCCTGCTCGTAAAGAGGGCCGGCCTTGCCGCGGTCGTGCCCGTGGCTCGCCCTGATAGGAGAGGCGATCCCCCCGAAAGCGGATCACGGCCACGGGTCGCCGACCCAGGTGCCGGCGAACGCCAGGGCGTAGTCGATCGGCAGCACAATCGTCCGCGTGTTCGTGCCCGTGCTGCCGAGGACGACCACCTGCTGGAAACTCCGCGTCTCGGCCAGGTACGCCGCCATCGCGGCATCGTACAGACGCGCGACAGTGCCGCTGCCATAGAACTTGTCGTCGCCCGCGGAGTCGTACAGGGTGGCCTCGTCGGCTCCCGTGGTGGCCGTCGCGAAAACATAGCGGAAGTGCCAGGCTTCGTTGAAATAGTCGCTGCCCGTCATCACGGCGTCTTGCGTGGCGGCGCGGAAGGTGAAGACGTCCTTCCAGGCGGAGTCGAAGAACCGGGCGATGTCCGCGCCGCCACTGGAGGTGGCGATCACCTGGTCGAAGTAGTTGACGCGAAGGTAGAACGCCTGACCTCCGGCACCGTTGGAGAGATATGCGTAGGTCGGGTAGGCGTAGAAGGTGTCGTCGCCCGAGGAGTCGTAGAGCCAAGCCTTATCAGTCCCTCCTCCGTTGGCTGAGGCGTGAACGTAGCGGAAGCCGGTGACCATGTTGTAGTACGCGGTCGGATTGTCCGGGGCGTTGGTCAACATCGCCCAGGTCGGATAGGCCGTGAGATGGTCGTCGCCGGGCGAGTCGTAAAGCCGGGCGGAGTCGTCGCCGCCGCTTTGCGAGAGCGCCTCCACCCGGTCGAACCCGCTGGCCCGGTTCAGGTAAGCCGGATTCACGGCCGAGGCCGAAGCATACATGACCCCATACGCGGGCAGGCCGATGAACGTGTCCGTTCCGGCTGAATCCTTCAGTTGGGCAGTGTCGTTGCCGCCGGTGGCGGAGGCGACCACGTAGCGGAAGCCGTTGGCCCGGCTCGATAGTCCGCTGCCGGAGAGCGTGGCCCAAGTCGGCTCGGCCACGAACTGGTCGTCGCTGGTGGGCGAATCGGTCATCCTGGCCAGGTCCGCCCCGGCGGTCGAGGTGGCTTCGCAAGAGTCGAAGCCCTCGCCCCGGTTGTAGTACGAGCGATCCGCGGGCGCGCCTTCCGGCCGCCATTTGCCGGTCATCGTCGCCAAGGTCGGAGTCGTAGTGAAGGTATCGTTCCCGTCGGAATCGAAGAACGAGGCCGCATCGGTCCCGCCCTGATTGGCGTAGGCCATGACGAAGCCGAAGTCATTGGCCCGGAGGCTGTAGGTCGTCCCGTTGGTGAGCACGGCGTATGTCGGGTAGGCGGTATAAGTATCGTTGCCACCCGAATCGTACAGCCGTGCCACGTCCTGCGCGCCGGGGGTGGCATTGGCAATCACGCTACGGAAGCCGTTGGCCCGGAGGAACACCCCCGGGCCGGTGAGAATGGCGTAAGTCGGGGAGCCGACCAAGGTATCTGCCTGGGGGCCGTCGTGCAGAATGACCTGATCGTTGCCCCCGCCGCTGTTGGCAATGATCGACTCCACGTTGCTCACCGAGACGCTGTAGCCGGTCCCAGTCAGTATGCCGTGGTCGGGATACAACCCCGCGGTGTCATCGCCGGGCCCGCCTGTGAGAATCGCCGAATCGGACCCGCCGCCTCCGTCGAAGGTGACAAGACTCACTTCGGCATCAGCGAAGTTGTACTGCACCCCATTGATCGTCACCTGACGGGACGCGGCAGCACTGAATTCAAATCGATCGCCCCCGTCGGTCCCGGCCACCGACACCGTCGTGCCGACCTTGCTCACCAGATTCGTCAGCCGCAGATCCACGTCCGTACAGGTCCCGCCCAGGTTGAGGTAATACGTGTCACCAGTGCGCGCCTGCCAGTCGATTCGTTGGTTGGAGGTGCTCAATAGCTGGAGGTTTTCGTCGTAGAGCGTCAAACGTACCGTGCCGGGGGCGGGATTCTCAGCGTCGAGCCATGAAGGCCCGGGGTTGGGCGTTCCTCCGAGAGCCGCTTCCACGGTCAGGAACCCGGGACGGGTCGTCTGAAACTGATACCAGGAGCCCTGGCTGCCCGGATCCTGGCCTTCAAGCGGCAGCGAATCGACCGTCCCGAGCGGTTTCACGGTGACGATGGACAGATTGTCCACCCAGATTGTGGACTGCACAGACGAAACACTGGGGTCATACACTTCGAACTCAAAGCCGCATACGGTCCCGCGGATCGACTCGGGAATGGAAACAAGCTGCGTATGCCATCCGGTCCCAAACGGTGAAACTCCGCCATCGAGAAGCGGACTGTCCAGTCCATCCATGGTGATGCGAAGAGAGTCTGCCACACCTGCCGACCGGACGTTGATGTCAAACTTGAAATGCGTGGCCGTCGGCGGGATATACGTCAACCGATGGGTAAAGCCCGGGTGATCCGCGTTCAGCCATCCTGCGCAATCATACTCAGTATCCTGGGTGTCAATAAGCGCCGGATCGTCAGTGTCGGCGTAGCCCGGCAGAGGATAGGTGCCGAAGTTCTGCGGTTCCCCGAATCGGAAGTCGCCGTTGAAAACGCTCTCCGGCTCAGTCAGGTGGGCCTTGGCGACTCCTGGCATCGTCATCCCGAGCCTGGTTAGATTGGCCTCGAAGCGGATATTGGGGTCAGTCAATGCGTAGCCATGCTCGGTCGCGAAAGTCTGAGTATCTCCCAGGAAAAACCATCGATCACTCACCGCCTCCCCGGTGCCCCAGCCACCTGGCTCCTCATTGCCGAGAATGGTCGGGTAATACCATTCGTGGATCTTCGAGTGTGGAGAATCGGCAGGTTCTGGTGGGAGATCAAGGAGGTGTTGCGGCACACAATCCGTAAGATCCCGATTCCATGCCCCGAGTATCTCGTGCCGGACCGGCAAGATGAGGGGCGGGAAACCGTTGTCAGTATGATTGCTCCGATAACCCGCACAATCTTCCCAGTAGTTGTCCGCAAAGTTGACATTCTCCCAGACTTCTACTGGCGGATCGTCCCTCGCGTCGGGAATCCCATCCTGATCTTGGTCGTGCGGATCAAGCGTGGTCATCTGTTCCACATCGATCCCGTAGTAGCCCAGACGGCGGATTGCCTCGCTGATAACGACCGCGCCATAGCTGTGCGCGATGAAGTGAATCGGGGCTTCGGCGGCGTTCGCGGCCTGGGCCAAGCCAGTGGAGAAAAGCCAGTTGGCCAACACATCGCCGGCCGCCTCCCGCCAGCCGGGCTCCGCGGCGAGGCCACTCCAGTCAAGGTAAGTGTTATTGGACTTGGAGGCCCAATCGAAGACGACCACCGTCTGGCCGTATTCGTGCAGGTCGGCGGTTACGCCGTTGGTAATCTCCCCCGTATCGAAGTCCAGATCAATCCGTTTCCCCCAGCCAGCATGGAGGATGACTTCGTTGGCCATGTCGTACATCCAGGCTCGCGCGTTGCCGAAAGGCTGGAAGCCGTGCGTGATGATCGTCAACCCCGTCTTGAACGGCTCGCCTGCACCCGTAATCTTCGCCACAAAGGCGTCGGGGCCGCCGCCGTGATGCCAATTGTTTGCCCCCGCGAAGTCCAATGAGTAGGTCTCACCCGTCACCAGCGCGTTTCCGTCGCCATCCACCGCGATCCCGCCAGTATAGTAACAATTATCCTCCCCGCCGCTTCCACCCAAGTAGGTCGCCCAGGCCAACAAACCGCCATGAGTGACCTTCGCCACAAAGGCGTCGCTGTCGCCGCCGTGGTGCGAATTGTTTGCCCACGCGAAGTCCGATGAGTCGGTATACCCCGTCACCAGGGCGTTTCCGCCGCCGTCCACCGCGACCCCAAAGCCTCTCTCGGAGGCGCTTCCACCCAGGTAGGTCGCCCAGGCAAACAAACCACCATTGGTGACCTTCGCCACAAAGGCGTCGCTGGCGCCGCCGTGGTACGAATTGTTTGCCCCCGCGAAGTCCAATGAGTAGGTCTCACCCGTCACCAGCGCGTTTCCGTCGCCGTCCACCGCGATCCCGCCGCCATATGTAGTAACATCCCGCCTGGTTCCACCCAGGTAGGTCGCCCAGGCCGACGAGCCGCCACTGGTCACCTTCGCCACAAAGGCGTCGGTGCCGCCGTGGTACGAGTTATTTGCTTCCTCCAAGTCCAATGAGTTGGTATCACCCGCCACTAGGGCGTTTCCGCCGCCGTCCACCGCGATCCCGCGGCCAACGTCGTAGCTGTGTCCACCCACGTGCGTCGCCCAGGCCAACGAGCCCCCACTGGTCACCTTCGCCACAAAGGCGTCGGCGCCGCCGTGGTGCGAGTTGTTTACCCCCTCGAAGTCGTCCGATGGGTTGGTCCAACCCGTCAGCAGGGCGTTTCCGTCGCCGTCCACCGCGATCCCACACCCTCCATCGCTCTTGCTTCCACCCAGGTAGATCGCCCAGGCCAATGAACCGCCGCTCGTCACCTTCGCCACAAAAGCGTCCGTAAAGAAGTCGGTGCCGCCGTGGTGCGAATTGTTTGACCCCGCGAAGTCCGATGAGTAAGTATACCCCGTCACCAGGGCGTTTCCATCGCCGTCCACCGCTATCCCGGAGCCACGATCCTCGCTGCTTCCACCCAGGTAGGTCGCCCAGGCCAGTAAGCCGCCTTGGGTCACCTTGGCCACAAAGGCGTCGCCGTAGCCGCCGTGGTACGCGTTGTTTGCCCCTGCGAAGTTCGATGAGGCGGCAAACCCCGCCACCAGGGCATTTCCGTCGGCGTCCACTGCGATCCCCCTTCCACTATCCGTGTTGCTTCCACCGAGGTAGGTCGCCCAGGCGAGGTCCGGATCGATCACCAGCTCTCTCGTCGGATCGTAACCGCCAGTGAGCACGAACCGGCAGCTCCGGGCATCGATGAGCTCGAACCGCGCGGGCACGTCGATCTGCCGGCCGCCGATCTCCTGATAGACATACGGCGCATCGTCGACCAACTCGCCCAGGGAGGTCTGGACGTGCAGGTTTCCCAGCCCGTCCAGCGATAGCCCCTCGGTCCCTTCATATTGGACCTGGATCTGCCGATAATCGGCCTCGGGCGCGACGTGGAACTCGTACTTGAGGCTGTCGCGCCGGCCCCAGGTGTAGAGGTCGATCCCGTCGTAAAGGCCCTGGTAGCCAACCTTCTGGAACGTGGGGACCGCAGAGCGCCAGTTGGACTGGTCGCCGACAAAGT
>CAYGZI010000106.1:0-12387 GCA_964354245.1 uncultured Planctomycetaceae bacterium | reverse complement strand
GGCTCTCGGGCGACGACGTGCCCCAGTCGCTCGTACACAACATGGACCGCGTGGCATGGGTGCTGAAGGAGGAGATGCCCACCTGGTGCTTCGGCCTGGCCGGGCGCTCCACCTCGTTCGGCGAGATCTACGGCGACATGTTCGACCACCACACGGTGGTCTACGAGTACGCCAGCGGCAAGCGGGTCTACGCCCTCTGTCAGACCCGCGACGGCACCTACGGCAACGCCTCGGACATCATCATGGGCACCAAGGGCGTCTGCAATCTGGGGGCCTGCCGCATCGACGGCCAGAACAAGTGGCAGTTCCCCCGCGATCGCCACAACAACCCGGGCGAGGCCGAGCAGAAGGCCCTCATCGACTCCGTGCGCGAGGGCAAGCCGATCAACAGCGGCTACCACATGGCCAAGAGCACGCTGAGCACTGTGATGGGCCAGATCGCCTGCTACACGGGCCGCGAGACGCGGTGGGAGGACGTGGCGAAGTCGAATTTCCAGTTCGGCCCGCCGCCGGACGAGTCCAACTTCGAGACCAAGCCGCCGGTCCTGCCGGACAAGACCGGCAACTATCCGCTGCCGGTTCCGGGGATCACGACGCTGCTATAGCGGCTCTGCGAAAAAGACAAAGAGATCTCCGAAGTCTTCAAGACTTCGGAAGTCTGCGCAAGGTGATAGCTGAAGGCTGATAGCTCAGACAGGAGGTCCGCGATGCGGCCGATCCTCCGCTTCTTGAGCGATGCGCTCGCGGAGCGGATCGCCTCGGAAGCCATCGACGTGCTCTGTACGCTCGGGGTCGAGGTACACAACCCCGAGGCATTGTCGCTCCTGGCGGATCACGGCGCCCGGCTGGACGGCCCGCGGCGCCGTGCCGTCTTGACGCGGGAAATCGTCGAGAAGGCGCTCCAGTCCGCCCCGGCTTCGTTCAGCCTTTACGACGTGCAGGGCAACGAGCCGCATCGGTTTTCCGGCCATGCGGTCTGTTTCGCGCCGGGCTCGACGGCCCTGCACGTGCTCGACTGTCGGACAGGAAAAATCCGCAAGCCTCTTACGAAGGACTACGTTGACTACGCCAAGGTGGCAAGCGGGCTTGGGCATATCGCCCTGCAAAGCACGGCCATGATTCCGGCGGACGTGCCCCCGGAGATCTCCGACAGCTATCGCCTGCTGTTGAGCCTCCTGTATTGCGAGAAGCCGGTGGTGACGGGGGCCTTTTCGATCGAGTCCTTTGAGGTCATGAAGGACCTCCAGGTTGCCGTGCGAGGCACGGAGAAGGCCCTGCAAGAGAAACCGCTGGCGGTCTTCACCTGTTGCCCCACCTCGCCGCTCCGGTGGGAACAGGTCGGCTCGCAGAACCTGATCGACTGCGCGCGGCGGTCGATCCCGGTCGAGGTGGTCGCCATGCCCTTGTGCGGTTTCACCGCGCCGGTCACTCTCGCGGGGACGCTCGTCCAGCACGCGGCCGAGACGCTTAGCGGAGTCGTCATCGCTCAACTCGTCAATCCCGGCACTCCGGTCCTCTACGGGGGCTCCTCGGCCGTCTTCGACGTGCGCCACGAGACGACCCCCATGGGCGCGATCGAGACCATGATGATTGCGTGTGCGGCCAACGAGGTCGGCAAACACCTCGGACTGCCCACGCAAGCCTACGTCTCCTTGAGCGATTCCAAGCGGCTCGACGCCCAGGCCGGCATGGAGAGCGGCATGGGGGCCGTGCTGGCCGCCCTGGCCGGAATCAACCTCATCTCCGGGCCGGGGATGCTCGACTTTGAAAGCTGCCAAAGCCTGGAGAAGCTGGTCCTGGACAACGAGGTCTGCGGAATGGCCCTGCGCCTGATCGGCGGCATCGAGCCCAAGGAGGACTTTCCCGCCGTCGGGATCTTGCGGGAGCTGCTTGCGGAGGGCCACTTGCTCATTGCGGACCACACCCGGCGCTACCTGAAGGAGGAACTCCTTTTTCCAGGCCAGGCGATCGACCGAAGCAACCGCGCACGCTGGGAGCGCAAGGGCTCGCCCACCCTGGACCAACGGGCCCGCGGCCAAGTCGAGAGGCTGTTGGAAACCTACCGGCCGTCCGCCCTGGCGGCCGAGACCCAGCGGGCGATGGTCGAGCGCATGGAGCACGAGGCCCGCCGCTACGGGCAAGAGCGCCTGCCCGTTGCGGAGTGACTCCGGAGAGGCAGCCCTCGCACCCGGCGGAGGGGGGCCGGGCATAAGCTATGATTTCCAGAGAGGAGTCGGGATCATGCCGATCCAGACCAAGGTTCTCGACAACGGCAACTTCGTCTGCTCCCCCGAGCATCCGGCCAAGCCGGTATTCTCCGAGTACCTGAGCTTCGCCGATCAACTGCTGGGGCAATGGCATAAGGCGCAGGAGGAGTGGAACCGGTCGCCGTTCTCTCCTGAGCTGCAAAAAGAGAAAAGCGAGCTGGACAAGGCGGTCGCAAGCTTTGTCGAGTCGTTCAGGACGCGGTATACCATCGCGCGGGTCGAACAAGACCCGGCCTTCCTGCCCGTCTCCCAGTTCTTCGCCCGATACCGTCCGGTGCGGGAGCCGTTTTCGATCCTCCACTGCGACGGGGGGATGCCGCTGCACACCGTGCTGGCGTTTGAGACCCATCGCGACCTGGCCCGGCTGAATGCCGCCCTGGAAGAGGACACGCCCTTGCGGTGGTGGCAAAACGGACTGCACGACCGGCCGTGCTACCTGTTCGGACCATGGGTCTGGGAGCTGAGGCCGTCGGAAGTCGCGCTCAGCGAAGAAGGAATGGTGGTCTTGTTTCTGGACGTGTCGGAGAAGCACCGGCAGAAACAGGACCGCTTGACCCACGGCTCCTCGCAGCCCGGCCGTGCCGCGGCCGCCGACTACATCCCGGAAAAAGCCAGAGTGGTGGTCTGGCGCCGGGCCGGCGGCAAGTGCGAGAAGTGCGGCGGCCAAGAGGGGCTCGACTTCCATAGCGCGGCCCCTTCAAGCCGCGGGGCCACTCTCGGGCCGGAGAGCATTCAGATGCTCTGCACCCGCTGCTCGCCCGTGGGAGCGACGTGAAGCCGGAAAGCGGTTCCGCAGGCTCGGTCAGGCCAATCGCCATTGGGTCCTAAGGCGGCGAAGCCTCGCTGCGCGTGTAGGACGGAGTCTTCGCTTCGCGAACGGCGTAGGCGTAGAGCATATCCTTGTGCCGCAGGTAGAGCCGGCCGCCGCAGACCACCGGATGAGCCCACGCCGGATCGTTGCCCGCGGTCGGGAGCCGGAACCGGCTGACGATCTCAAACGAGCGCGGGCTGGCCGGCACCAACGCGACCTCGCCCAGGTCGCTCACCGCATAGATCATCCCCTCGGCAAAGGTCACTGCGCCGGACCGCTGGGTGGGCAGCCCCTCGACGGAATACATCGTCTTGCCGGTCTTCCAGTCCAGGCAGGCCCAATGGCGCTTGCGATGGTTCCCGTCGGCCTGGCCAAAGAGATTCCCGTCCACGAGGACCACGCCGCCGTGCTCGTTGTCCAGCTCGGGAGTGCGCCAGACCTCTTCGGCCGTGCAAGCGTCGCCGCGCACGTTGAGCTTCAGCAGGGTCGCGCCGCGGCCCCACGTGCCGAAGATCGCCAGGTGGCCGTCGCGATAGATGGGCGTGGCCACGTTGACGTCCATGGCCACTTTGTGCGGGTAGCGCCAGAGGAGGCGCCCGGTGTCGGCCTCGATGCCGACGGCCGAGGCGGCCATCATGGTGACAATCTGGCGCAGCCCGCCGCACTCGACGAGAACCGGCGAGCCGTAGCCCGGCTTCTCGCCCAGCCCGGTGCAGGTCCAAATGGTCTTGCCGTTGTCTTTGTCCAGCGCGACGACGGCCACCTTCTCGCCGCCGGGACAGCAGATAAGCTTCCGGCCGTCCACCAGGAGCGATCCGCTCAGGCCCCAGGTCGTCGTGCGCCCGCCGAACTTCTCCGGCATGTTGAGCGTCCAGATCCGCTGGCCGGATCGGGCGTCGAGGCAGACGACGTCGCCGTCGCCGTTGAGGTGATAGAGCTTGCCCGCGGCGAAGGTCGGCGTCGATCGCGACCCGGGATAGGACCGTTCGTAGGCCGGCCCATTGGCAACCTGCCAGAGCCGCTTGCCGGCCAGATCGAGGGCGGTGACGACCGTCTGGCGATCGAGGTTGCCGGCCGTGTAGATGCGTCCGTCGGCGATGGCGACGCTCGAAAACCCGTGGCCCAGGCCGTCGGCCTTCCAGACCAGCGGCGGCCCGCCCTCCGGCCACCGCTTCAGCAAGCCCGTCTCGGTCGAAAGGTTGTCGCGCCGCGGGCCGTGAAACTGCGGCCACTCGGCCTCTCGGCTGGCCGGCGAGGGGCCGTCGCACCAGGCAACGCCCGCGCTGAGAACAAGTACTCCGATCGCAAACAATGTGCGCACGAAAAGCCTGCGCATGATCGTCATTCCTCTTTTCACTCGTTGCCGCGTCTCCAGGCTACCTCTACGGCCCGGAACGTGATAACCTACTGGGGAGGCCGGAGTCAACGGGGCGAGGCGACTATTCTCCGGTTTGCCTCTACCGTTGCCGCTGGACCGGGGCGGCGTCGGGACGTATACTCTTTGTAGATATGGAGATACCGCATGATGGCCAAGATTCAAAAATGGGGAAACAGCCTGGGCCTTCGGATCCCCAAGGGCATTGCCGAGGACGCCCACGTGTTCGAAGGAGCGGCCGTCGATTTGAAGGTCGAGAACGGCCGCCTCGTCGTCGCGCCGGTCAAGAAGAACCGATACCGGCTGAGCGACCTCCTCGACCAGGTCACGCCCGAGAACCTGCACGCTGAGGTCGAAGTGGGCGTCGCCGTGGGCCGGGAGGTCTGGTAGTGCCTCGCCCCTACGTGCCCGATCGCGGCGAGTTGGTCTGGCTGGAGTTCAATCCCCAAGCCGGCCACGAACAGGCCGGGCGCAGGCCCGCGCTGGTGATCTCACCCCGCGCCTATAACGAAAAGGTGGGGCTGGCCCTGTTTTGCCCGATTACCAGCCAAATCCAAGGATACCCCTTTGAGGTCGTCTTGCCGCGGGGGCTGAAAGTCACGGGTGCCGTTCTTTCCGACCAGATCAAGAGTTTGGATTGGCGGGCACGGCAGGCGAAGCGGATCGCCGCCGTGCCGCCGCAAGTCATCGGCGAGGTGCTGGCCAAGATCGCCCTGCTCGCCCAGTAGGCAAGGGATTAGGGACGAGAGATGTGGGGGGAGGTGGTAGGCTGGGGCGACAGCCCCAGCACGTAGGGCCGGTTTCGCCGGCCTTCGGCGACGGCACGACGCGGCGGCCGGCACAGCCGGCCCTACCCCTGATTGTTGACGGCCGCCTCCGGGGAAAAGATACTCAAGGGAACTTCCTCTGCCGAAGCGAGGAGTTCCTATGCGTGTGATCCGGTCTTGGTTGCATCGATCGGCGTGTCTGCTTCTACTGTTGTCCTTCGGCCTTTCGGTCGCGTGCGTTCGGCCGGCGAGGGCCGATGACGCGGTACCGGCGGCGGTGATCACGCCGCGGCAGATCGAGGCGGATTGGCTCCGCCAGGATGAAGTGCGGTATCTTCCGCCGACGCCGCGGAACCGGCCGGAAGCGGCGGCGCGGAGCGTCGCGACGCCGCAGGATGCCGCCGGCGGCTGCGACGGCGTGACCAGCGGCACCTACGGCTTTCACACCGATGCCCAGGAGAATCCCTGGTGGCAGGTCGATCTCGGCGAGATCATGCCGCTGGATCGGGTCCTGATCTACAACCGCTGCGACGGCCAGGTCGAAGATCGCGCCGGCCGGCTCAAGGTCCTCCTGTCGCCCGACGGCAAGACCTGGACTCAACTTTACCAGCACAACGGCGGCAAGTTTCTCGGCCAGCCGGACGGCAAGCCGCTCGCCGTTTCCGGCGCCGGGGCGAAGGCCCGGTTCGTTCGCGTGCAGTTGCCTGGGAAGCAGTACCTCCATCTTGACGAAGTGGCAGTTTTCCGCGTCGGCAGCAGCCAAAACGTGGCCCTGCACAAGCCGGCCGATCAGTCGAGCGTGAGCCAGTGGTCCACGGCGAAGACCGCGGCGGAAAGCGGAAAGCGGAGAGCGGAAAGCGGAACTGATGTCGCTGCGCGGGCGGGCATCGAACCGGCGTTTCCTGTGGCGGCGGTCGTCGAGCGCGGGCTGAAGCTGGCGGAGGACCTGCGGCGGCTGGGGGCCAGCGTGGATGCGGAGGTGCGCACGCTTCACCAAGTGGCGGCAGCGCTGCCCTCACCCCAATCCTCTCCCAACGGGAGAGGGAACCTTGATGCTCAGCCCTCACCCCAACCCTCTCCCAAAGGGAGAGGGGACCTGTATTTCAAGGCCCGCTGGGCCGTGCGCCGCATGGCGTTGGCCAATCCGCTTTTGGATTTCGAAGACCTCCTGTTTGTCAAGCGGGCCCCCGGTACGTTCACCCACATGTCGGACCAGAACTACGGCTGGTTCTCGCGGCCCGGCGGCGGGCTGTTTGCCCTGGAGAAGTTCAAGTCCCAAGAGCCCAGGCTCCGCTGCCTCAGCACCGCCCTGCCCGAAGGGAGCGTGCTCAGTCCCGACATCTCCTACGACGGCCGAAAGGTCGTCTTCTCGCACTGCAAGTTCTACCCCGGCCTGCGCGACCATCCCAACAAGCTCGATAAGAACAACGTTCCCGAAGACGCCTTCTACCACCTCTACGGGATCAACCTCGACGGCTCCGGCCTGCGGCGCCTCACCCGCGGCAAGTACGACGACTTCGACGGCCGCTGGCTGCCCAACGGCGAGATCGTCTTTCTCTCCACGCGTCGCGGGCAGTTCATCCAGTGCGGCAAGACCAGCGGCCAGGCGGCAAGCGACGGGGCGTTGCCCGATAGCTATGTCCGCTGCGGCGGCGGCCCCGAGCGCCCGGTGGCGGTCTACACGCTCCACGTAATGGACCCCGGCGGCGGCAACATCCGGCAGATCTCGGCCTTCGAGATGTTCGAGTGGACTCCCAGCATCGACCACGACGGCCGCATCCTCTATGCCCGCTGGGATTACGTGGACCGCTGGAACATGCCGTTCATGAAGCTCTGGTCCACCCTGCCCGACGGCACCAATGCCCGCGCGGTCTTCGGCAACTTCACGCAGAATCCGCACTGCACGTTCGAGGCCCGGGCGATCCCCGGCTCGCGCAGGCTGATCTTCACGGCGTCGGGGCATCACGCGAATACCGGCGGGAGCCTGGTGCTGTTGGACCCCACGCGCGGCGTCGATGGCGACGGGCCGATGACGCGGCTGACGCCCGAGGTGGCGTTCCCGGAGACGGAAGGTTGGCCGAAGACGTATTTCGCCAACCCGTACCCGCTCTCCGAGAATCACTATCTGGTGGCCTGGAGCGACCGGGAGATGATCGGCTGGCCGGGCCCGCCCGAGCCGGTCAACGCAACGGGGATCTACCTGTTCGACGCCTTTGGAAACTTGAACCTGCTCTATCGCGACCCGGCGATTTCGAGCGTCACTCCGCTGCCGATCCGGCCGCGGCCTCGCCCGCCGGTGATCCCCAGCCAAGTCGCCTGGGACGGCGAGCAAGAGGGGCGGATGCTCGTGCTGAACGTTTACGAAGGGCTCGCGGGCATCCCGCGGGGGACGATCAAGCGGCTGCGCCTGGTCGGCATCCCGGTGAAGACCCATCCGACGATGAACTACCCGGCGATCGGCGTGACGCACGACGACCCCGGGAAGTTCGTGATCGGGTCGGTGCCGGTCGAGGCGGACGGCTCGGCCCAGTTCCGCGTCCCCTCCGGCGTGAACTTCTTCCTCCAGGCATTGGACGAAGAGGGGATCGCCGTGCAGACGATGCGGAGCGCAACCTACGTGCAGCCGGGGCAGATCACCACGTGCGTCGGCTGCCACGAGCCGCGCAACACTTCGCCGGCCAACGCCTTCGCGGCGGCGGCGCGGCGCGAACCCTCAAAGATCATCCCCGGCCCCGATGGCTCGTGGCCTTTCGATTACGCCACCCTGGTGCAGCCGGTGCTGGATGCAAAGTGCGTCGGCTGCCACAAGCCCGGCACCGACGGGGCCAAGTGGGACCTGACCGCGAAGAAGTCCTACGAAACGCTCGTGAGCTACGGCCGGCCGAGCCTCCGCGAACACGTCATGGCCCGCTACATGGCGAGCCGCTCGATCGCCGGGCAAGGGGCCTCGCAGACCAGTCCGCTGGTGAAGCTCCTGAAGCAGGGTCACTACGACGCGAAGCTCGACCGCGACGCCTGGGAGCGGCTATTCGTCTGGATGGACACCTACGGCCAGCGTCAAGGCTCGTTCGGCCCGGACCAGGAGCGGCGGCTCCGCGAGCTGCGCAAGTCGCTCGCCCCAATGCTCGGGAGCAGGCAGTAGGCAGAGCCGGGCCGTGTCGGCCCGGAAACACGGGCAGTAGGCAGCAGGCAGTTGCGTTCGGACACGCCGGGGGGTATCGTAGAGGCTTGAAAGGAAAGAGAGAGAAGGGGGTCGGGGGTCGTTTTCCATTCATCGAAGAGAACCGTTTGGCCCGCCAGCCAGGAAAACGACCCCCGACCCCTTTCCCTTCCCAGAGTCGTCAACAAGCAACCAAAGGAGATGGCAATGTCGATTCGTCACACGCGGCGCAGCTTTCTGAAGAAGGGCATGGCACTGGCAGGAGCGTCGATGGCAGCGGCGTCTTGGCGCGGGCCGAACGTCCTGGCGGCCCCCGCGCCGGGCTCGAAACTCGGCGTGGCCGTAGTCGGGGCTGGCAACATGGGCGGCTACAGCCTGGGCTGCGCCCTCAGCGAGCGCCTCGTTGCCCTGGCCGACGTGGACGACGGCATCATCGCCGGGGCGATGAAGGAGGCCAAGAGCCGAACGCAAGGCAAAGGGCCCGAGCCCAAGGTCTTTTTCGACTACCGCAAGATGCTCGACGAGTGCCACAAGGACCTCGACGCCGTCCTGATCGCCACGCCCGACCACAACCATGCCCCCGCAGCCATCCGGGCCATCAACCTCGGCAAGGCCACCTTCGCCCAGAAGCCGTTGGCCCACAACGTCCGCGAATGCTACGTCCTGGGCAAGGCCGCCAAGGAGCACAAGGTCCCCACGCAAATGGGCAACCAGGGGCATTGCAGCGAAGGGATCCGCCGGCTGGTCGAGTGCATCTGGGCCGGGGCGGTCGGGAACATCAAGGAGTCGCACACGACCTTGGGCCGCAACTTCGGCGGCACCGGCGGTCGGCCCGCGAGCAAGCCGGTGCCCAAGGGCCTGCACTGGGACGAGTGGCTCGGCCCGGCCCCTTACCGCGACTACCACGACGGGCTGCACACCTTCAGTTGGCGCTCCTGGCGCGACTTCGGCACCGCCACGATCGGCGACATGGCCTGTCACCACCTCGACGGCCCGTTCTGGGCGCTCCGGCTGGGCGAAGCGAAGCGCTTCACGGTCGAGTGCGTCTCGCAGAAGGGCGGCAGCAAGGAAATGTACACCCAGGACAACATCCTCCGCTGGGAGTTCCCCGCCCGCGGCGACATGCCCCCGGTGACCGTCTATGCCTACGACCACGAAGGGCTCTTGCCCCCCATCGTGAAGGACGCCGAGCGGGAGAACAAGCGCAAGTTCGGCGAGTTCACCCTCTACGTCGGCGAAAAGGGCCTCATCGGCAGCGACGCCCGCCTCCTCCCCGAGTCCAAGCACCAGCAGTTCACCCCGCCGCCCAAGACGGTCCCCCGCGCCCTGGCCGGCGGGCCGGTCGAAGAGATGTTCCACGTCATGCGCAAGGGCGGCACGTGCTGCTCGAACTTCACCGACTCGGCGGGCCCGCTCTCCGCGTTTGTGCTCACCGGCCTCCTGGCGGAGTCCGCCGGCGCGGGCAAGAAGCTCGAGTGGGACGTGGAAGCGATGAAGTGTACCAACGTGCCCGAGATCAACCAGTACGTCGGGCGCGTGTACCGCAAGGGCTGGGAAGTGTGATTGTCATGTCATACCGAGTTCTACTCGCCGCCGCGCTGCTCGCGGCTGTCCTGCCATTCGCAGCAATTGCCCAAGACGGCGCGGGCACGTCCAAGAAGTTCCAGGCCCTCAAGGTCGCGCCGCCCTCGGCGGCCGGCACGTGGGCGATCCTCGACCGCGACGGGGCGAATCGCCCGGTTGTGAGATACCTTTCGTCGCTGGGCGGAGGCGAATCCGGCACGGGGGTCATCGCGTCGCCGCCGTTTCGGATCTCCACGGACACGATCACGTTCACGATTTGCGGTCACGATGGGCAAGGCGGCGGTCAGAAGAAAAACTATATCGCGCTGGTGGATGCCAAGACGGGCAAGACGCTCCAGCAAACCATGGCCCCCGGCTCCGATCCCGTGCAGCCGAGGTCCTGGGACGTGGCCAAGCTGCGGCCGCGCGAAGTCGTGATCGAAATCCACGACGGCGACTCGGGCGGCGCGTTCGCCTGGCTCGGCATCGGGCGCATCGACGCCGGAAGCCCGCTGCGGGTCGATTTCGCCAAGGGCATGCCGGAAGGCTGGATCGCCAAGTCCGAGCCCACCCGGCCGCGGACCGAGCTGGTCTCAGGCGGCATTCCGTTTCTCCGCCACCCGGCGGTCTACAGCATGGTCCCCGCGTCGGGCGCCCTGGAACTCCCCTGCGGCTTTTCGGCCGAGCGGCTCTTCTTCCTGGGCTGCACCGTTGCGGGCGGGCGGCCGCTGGAGACCTACGGCACGATCGAGATCGTCTACCGCAGCGGTCCGCCCGAGCGGTTTCCGCTGATGTGCGGCTTCACCCTCGACGTGGCGGGAAAACGCTTGAGCGACTCCAAGGCGATGTATCTCCACGCTTCGGGCGACGTGTTTCAGCATTACCTGGTCCTGGCCCCGCGGCGCGACGCGATCGAGAAGATCGTGCTGCGGCGCGACCCCAAGCAGGAACTCATCCCGCGAATCACGGCCATAACGTGTATGACGGATGCCGCCGGCGACCTGGAGCCGCTGCCGAGTGGTGCCGTCGGCGCCGAGGAAGCCGCATGGATCGAGTCCCACGCGATCACGCCGACCGCGCCAAACATGGAGCAGATCACCGCGGATATCCGGCGGGCGAACAAGTTGCCGTAGCGCTCACCGCAATCCAAGCCGGCCTGCGCGCCCAATCCGAGCCGGGCCGTGTCGGCCCGGTCCCCGGGCTTCGGCCAACGACCCGCGAATCTTGCCGCGGGGACTTGCACAATCTGAAGCGGCAAGGTTAGACATTGGGATTTAATGACTTACGGTGTTCGCGGCCGTCCGACTCGGTGCTACAGAGTGGGCTGTCCTGCCCCAGTCTGGGGGTAACGCGATTGGTGCCCGAGTTGCGTATAATACTTTAGCCGGGGGCGGCGGCCGACCCGGCGTAACATGAACGAGGCGGTCGGCATCAGTACCAGGGGGCTGGTTGAGGCTACGTAGACCGATCACGAACCAGGAGGGAAACAATGTTCTACTTCGATCCTCTGTATTTCATATTCATTTCTCCGGCGCTCATTTTGGCGCTCTGGGCTCAGCTTCGCGTCAAAATGGCTTACGCGAGCGCCCAGGGGATGCCGGCCCCGCTAAGCGGTGCTGCAGCCGCACGCCACGTCCTCGATTCCGCCGGACTGACCGGGGTGGAGATCGAGATGGTGCCCGGCCACCTGAGCGATCACTACGATCCCCGCGAGAAGGTGCTCCGGCTTAGCTCAGAGGTCTACCAGAGCCGCACGCTGGCCGCGGTGGGGATCGCGGCCCACGAGGCGGGCCACGCGATCCAGGACGCCCGTGCCTATGCCCCGCTGGTGGTCCGCAATGCCGCCGTGCCGGTGGCCGGCTTCGGCAGCGGCGCCTTCTTCATCCTGCTGATCCTCGGCGTGGTGCTCCAAGCCCCCTGGCTGATATGGGCAGGGATCATCGCCTTTAGCGGGATTGTGCTGTTCCAGGTGGTCAACCTGCCGGTGGAGTTCAACGCCAGCGCCCGGGCGAAGGCCCAATTGGTCGAGTTGGGCATTGTGCCGTCGGACCAGATGGTCTACGTCAACAGGGTCCTGAATGCGGCCGCGATGACCTACGTGGCGGCGACGCTCCAGGCGATCCTGACGCTGCTCTACTACATCATGCGATTCAGCAACCGCGACTGACCCGGAAAGCGGCGATGAATCGCCGCAGTCCAAAGAAAAAAGTGGGCGCCGCAGGCACTCTCCGTATGCCCGCGGCGCCCTACGTCGCGACGTAAGAATCCGAAAACGCGTCTATGCTACTCAAGCCCACGGGCTGCAGCCCGTGGGCTTTACATTATAGGGTCGCGTCCTGCGCTATCGCACCTCCTCCAGCTTGACTGGCCGGTGCTCCGCGGCGGAAACCATCGCCGCTTCCAGCACCCGCTGGGTCTGATAGGCGTCCTCGAAGTCGGGGATC